>CAYYDL010000030.1:0-1863 GCA_964470545.1 uncultured Hyphomicrobium sp.
CCGACAAGAAACGCGGCGACGCTGCCGACATCGTCGATCGACACCAGCCGGTGTTCGGGCGTTCGTTCGCGCGTGCGTTCCAGGAGTTCGTCAAACCGGTCGATCCCAGATGCCGCTCGCGTTTTCAAAGGTCCTGGCGACAGTGCGTGAACCCGGATTTTCTTATCGCCCAACTCGGCTGAGAGGTAGCGAACGGACGCTTCGAGCGCCGCTTTCACGGGGCCCATCAGATTGTATTCTTCGACGACCTTTTCTGAGCCGTAAAACGTCACCGTGAGAAGGCATCCACCATCTTTCATCAGCGGCTCGGCCAGATGCGCCATGCGGATGAAGGAGTGGCAGGAGACATCCATCGCCAGGGCGAAGCCCGCCTGGGAACAATCGACGACACGGCTGTGCAGATCTTCTTTCGGGGCAAACGCAATGGAGTGAAGAAGGAAATCGAGCTTTCCCCATTCCTTTTCAATCTGCGCGAACAGCGTTTCGAGTTGCCCCGGCTCGCGAACGTCGCAAGCCGCGATGATGGGACTTTGAAGCGCTTCCGCGAGGGGGCGCACGTAGGGCTCGGCCTTGGCATTCAAATACGTGATTGCAAGGTCGGCACCGGCATCACGAAACGCCTTTGCGCAGCCATAAGCGATACTGTGCCCGTTAGCGATGCCGACAACGAGGCCCTTTTTTCCTGAGAGAGGCATGACGAGCATCAGTCCAAAGTCGCGAGAAGCGCGCCCGGATCGATGACGCTATTCTCCGCGGCGATGATTGTGACACGGCCGTTCGCCGGAGCCGTTATTTCATGAAGCGCGTCTTCGATCCGGACTTCAGCAATCGCATGGCCAGCGCTGACAGTTGCGCCGTCGGATACAAGCCATCTGACCACCGTCCCCTCGGGGAGAATGCTTGAGGCCCAAAGGGCTTCGTCAACCTTGATTTCCGACATGCAATGCTCCTCCGATTTGCCGTCCGCAGAGATATCGCCTGACTGGCATACTCTCGCTGCAACTGCTCACCGGAGGAATGATTTTGATCAAACTTTCGCTGCGCCGCAGGGGGCGCAGCGATGAATTCTCATGACATATTTGGTTGTAACCAGCGGTCCATCAGGACCGGACGTCGATATTGCGTGCTTGGAGCGCCATCGCGATCAGCGCAAAACCGCCGAAGATCATATTGATGCCGACCAGAAGTCCGATGGCCCAAGCTGCCGACGATGGTAGTCCGAGGAAGATCAAGCCGCCGAGCACGAGATCGACGATACCGCTCAGAAGCATCATGACCCATGTGCCAGGAAGCTCGTTCTTGTGCTCGAACGCGAACATGATCGACGCGATGCCTTCTAGAAGAAAAAAGGCAACGAGAACGATCGTCAAAGAAATCGCGCCGGTCACCGGAGAAAATAGCAGAACCAAGCCAGCCGCGATGCCTATGACAGCAGATAGGAGCGACCACCAAAACCCCGGCATCGGGCGCATCGAAAACGTCGTGAAGAGGCCGGCGATGCCGCTGAAGAGCAGAACCCAGCCAATGAACAGCGCCACGGTGAGGGTGGCAATTTGCGGAACGACAATCGCAGCCGCGCCGAGAAGAACCAGTATGATTCCTTCGATCAGGAATAGCTTCCAGTGCGTTTGAAGCGACGTCGCGAGTTGCAGTCTGAAGCTCTTCATTTCGGATTGATCAAAAGACATTTCATCAAACTCCAAGATTTGAGGCGAAAACGCAGCAAGCACGTAAGCCGGGCCGAATGTTACGATAATTCGCGGCTCCACGCTTCCTCCGCGTGCGGGGTCCGTGAACGGTTCGCGACCCCATTCCTTAAAATGCTTCCATGTCGTTGATACGCCAAAACGAATGCAATGCAGC
>CAYYDL010000031.1:0-5673 GCA_964470545.1 uncultured Hyphomicrobium sp.
CTACGGCACGTTCGGCATCTTCGCCTGCATCGGCCTCATCGTGCATTTGATTCTGACGATCGCGTTGATGACCCTCATCGGCTCGACGCTGACGTTGCCTGGTATCGCCGGTCTCGTCCTGGGCGTCGCGATGGCGGTCGATGCGAACGTTCTGATCTACGAGCGCATTCGCGAGGAATTGCGAACCGGTAAGACGCCTGTCGCAGGGATCGACACTGGCTTCCAGCGCGCCTTCGTGACGATCGCCGACAGCCAGCTGACGACGCTTGCGTGCGCTATCATCATGTTTTGGCTGGGCTCTGGTCCGATCCGCGGTTTCGCCGTCACGCTGACGATCGGCATCATGACGTCGATCTTTGCATCGGTGACGGTCGTCCGGCTTCTCATCTCGTTTTGGCTCAAGGCGCAGCCCAAGGGCCGCATTCAGACCGTGCCCGTTTAGGAGACCGCTTCCGTGTTGATGAAATTGATCCCGGTCTTCAAGGGCAGAGACTTCTTTCCGCACGACCTTCGCCTGCCGTTCATGAAGTTCAAAGGCCCGGCGCTGGGCGCGTCGATCGTCGCCATGATCATTTCGCTCGGGCTCTGCATGACGCTCGGTCTCAACTATGGCGTCGACTTCAAGGGCGGCTCGCTGATCGAGCTCAAGACCAAATCGGGCAATGCGGACATCAGCGGTCTGCGTGACAAGCTGAACGGTCTCGGTCTCGGCAATGTCCAGATCCAGGAGTTTGGCACGCCGGACGACGTCCTCATTCGCCTGGAAGAACAGCCGGGCGGGGAAGCCGCGCAGCAGGACGCGCTGAAAAAGGTCACGGCCGCCACGGACGCAGATTATGTGCAGCGACGTGTCGAGGTCGTCGGGCCTGCGGTGTCGAGCGAATTGCGCATGACTGGCTTCATCGCCGTCGCAGCCGGCATTCTCGCGATCGTTGCCTACGTCTGGTTCCGGTTCGAGTGGCAGTTCGCCGTCGGCGCTGTCGTCGCCTTGACACATGACGTTTTGGTGACGGCGGGCATCTTTTCGCTCTTTCAGATTCAGTTTGATCTCTCGACGGTTGCCGCGCTTCTGACCATTCTCGGCTACTCAGTGAACGACACCGTCGTCGTGTCGGACCGTATTCGTGAGAACCTCCGCAAGTTCAAGAAGATGGAGCTCAACGAGCTATTGAATCTCTCGATCAACGAGACGCTCTCGCGCACCATTTTGACGGGCATGACAGCCATCGCCGTTTTGCTGTCGCTTTACATTTTCGGCGGCGAGGTGATCCGGAGCTTCAATCTCGCGATGCTGTTGGGCGTGGTCATCGGAACGTACTCGTCGATCTTCATCGCCGCGCCGCTCCTCGGCTACCTCGGCGTGAAGCGTGATTGGAGCGACGCCGCCGCCAAGACGGTTGCGGCCACAAAAACGAGCCGGGCAAAAGTCTAAGGACAACGGGCGAACGCCGCCATGGACCGCGACGTTGCCCGCTATCCTTACGAGACTGCGATCACCGCCTACGGCAATGGCGGCTTCCGTTTCGCCGAAATGAGTCATCGCGGTTCGATCCTATGTTTGCCGTCTGGCATTTACGCCTGGGCGGCAACGAGCATCGAAACGCTTGAGCCCGGAGACATTGATTTCCTCTTGGGTCTTCTCGAACCGCCGATCACGGTGCTCCTCGGCACGGGAGAAAAGCAGCTTTGGCCCGATCCGGAAGTCTACGCCGCGTTCGCTAAAGCGAGCATCGGTCTTGAACCAATGTCGACAGGAGCCGCCGCTCGCACGTACAACATTCTGATCGCGGAGAAGCGCCCGATAGCGGCGGCGCTGATCGCTGTCCCGTAGTGCGCCATTTCAGTCAGCCGGAAACAAGCGTGAGCGATGTCAGCACGCAAACGATTGATCTTGATGCGGTACGAGAAAGCGCACGGACCCACGCGCCCAATCGCTTTTATGCCGCGCTTTTTGCTCCGGCAGAAGCCCGCGAGGATCTGATCGCTCTTGCCGCCTTCACCGGCGAGATCGAGCGCATCTCGCGGCAGGTAAGCCAATCCGCGCTCGGCGAAATCCGTGTCGCCTGGTGGCGAGATGCGTTCCTGAGCCGCGGCGAGAGCGGCCGTTCCGGCAATCCCGTCTTGGATGCGTTCGCGGAGGTCATACGGCGCCGCGCGCTGCCCCTCGGGCACATCGAAGATTATCTCGCTGCTCACGCCGATGCTCTCTATGCAGACCCGCCTGCAAGCGACGCAGATCTCGTCGCGCGTTTTCGTGCCATCGACGGAACGCCGTTTTTGCTCGCTGCATCGATCCTTGGGACCGAAATGGACGCAGAGACGGTCGACGCGGCCGCCCGCACAGCAGGCTACGCGCGCAGTGGCATCGAGTTACCCTATGCTCTGATGCACGGCCGCGCGATCTTGCCGGACGCACGTTCTCCGACCCCCTATGAACAAGGGGAGGGCGCAGATTGGCGGCCTCAGATTGCCTGGATTGTGGCGGAAGGCCGGCGAGCGCTTGACGACGTGCGGCGTCATCTCGCGGGGAAACCACGCCTTTTGACCACGGCTCTGCTGCCGCTTGCCCTCGTCGAGCCCTATTTTCGCGCTTTGCAAAACCCTCGGCACGAGCCGGCGCGGGATATCGTGGACATCGCGCCTATTGCTCGATTGTGGCGTATTGCACGCGCGCAGTGGTCGGGCCGCATGTGACGGCCGGGCGAAGAGGGCAGATGGGGACATTCTTGCGACAAGGGCTGCGAGCAATCGCAGCAGGGCTGTTCCTTCCGTTGGCTTCAGCAGCCATCGTCAGCTTCGTCGCGCCCAAACAAGCAGAAGCAGCGCCCGTCGTAACGTGGCGCGTCGAAAATCCGTTCCGGTTCTTCACCGATCCCGACGATACCAATGCCCATCGCGAGACCTATCGTGCCCTCGGACCGCGCGAGCGTCGGTCGCCCGTTCTTTCTGAAGAGCATGCCCTGCAGAGAGACGACCGCGACGGCTGGGCAGCGTCGATGTTCCGCAAGACGTGCTGGAGCAACAACCGCTTTAATTGCTCCGCCTACGACGATTACATCAACCCTACGCATCACGCCGTGCTTGCCAGGATCAAAGGCATCGACGATGCGTCTACCCTGTCGTGCACGTGGCTTTCCGCGCCTCGCGGCGACGCCAAGAATCCGCGCGGCGATGCGATCACGCAGCCCTGCAGCGAGCCTGCGCGCTTCGTCGTTCCATATCCGGGCGGCACGATTGTCACTGTCGAGATCGGCGGCAGAGAGATCGCAAGGGCCGATATCAAGGTCCGCGATATCCTGGTTGCGGGCATGGGAGACAGCTTCGCCTCCGGCGAGGGCAACCCCGACATGCCCGTTCGCTTTTCGCGCGAGCGCACCGCCGATTACAGCACCATCGGTCTTTATGGCAGCCTGAAAGGTTATCCGGCGCGCATCGGCCCATGGCGGGAGCTTGGCGACAAGGCGTTCATCAAGGAAAACGCCCGTTGGCTCGATCAGGCCTGCCACCGCTCGCTCTACTCCGAGCAGATGCGCACCGCGCTGCAGCTTGCCATCGAAGATCCGCACCGCGCGGTGACCTTCGTCGGCGTTTCCTGCGCCGGTGCTGAGATCACCGATGGACTGTTCCTGCGCTACAAGGGCAACGAATGGGTGCCTAATCCGCCGCGGTTTTCGCAATTGTCCGCGGTCGCCGAAGCCCAGTGCGGGAACAACAAGACGGAAGCGGTAAACCTGCCGGACGCCTATTACCAGAACGGGGCGGTGCCGGAATTGCGCGACATCATCATGCGCAAATGTCCGCAGGATGTCGCGCGCAAGATCGATCTCGTGCTCTTGTCGATCGGAGGCAACGACATCGGCTTTTCGCGGCTCGTCGCAAACACCGTGCTCTCGAATGAATCGCTTTTGCGAGAACTCGGGGGCTGGCTGGGCGAGATCCACAGCGATGCCGAGGCGACAAGCGCGCTCGAGAATTTGGGCCCCCGTTATAAGGCACTCAATCGCGCGATCCATGCCCTTTTGTATGTGCCCTGGGAGGAAAGCGACCGAATTCTGCTCGTCGCTTATCCCGGGCTCGCGCTTCAGGGTGATGGCAGCGAGTTATGCGCCAGCGGCAATGCCGGCATGGATGTCGTTCCTGATTTCCAGCTCGACCGCACGCGATTGAAGCTGGGTATGTGGTTCGCCGACAAGCTCAACCGGCAGATGCGCGACAGCTCGAATGAATTCGGCTGGACGTTTGTCGAGACGCACCGACGCGCCTTCATCGGCCGAAGCATCTGTGCTGGCTTGAGCGTGCAGGGCGTCAGCGAGGTGGACGACCTCCGTCTGCCCCGCAAGATCGACGGCATGTGGACGCCCTACAATCCGGCGGACTATCAGCCCTATGCCGCGCGGCAGCGTTGGTTCCGGACACCCAATGATGCCTTCATGACCGGAAATTTCCACGCCGCCGCGGGTTTCCTCGCGAAGTATCTGAAGATCGAGCCGTTCGCACCATTTCAGGCTATTTTGGCTTCGACTTATTCCGGCGCGTTCCATCCGACGGCCGAAGGACAGGCGGCGATTGCCGACGCCGTTGTCGATAAGGCAAGAGCCGTGCTCGCGAAATACGGGGAAGGCCCCGACGCCGATCCGACAGGTTACACCGTGCCGTCGCCGAGTGATGCTCCGCCGCCCGTCGCCGAGCCGAACGTCGAGATGCCGGACGTCAAAGCAATCCTGTCGAAGTCGCAGGAAAATTTGCAAGGTAATAAGGGAGCGGTCACCGGCGCTATTCCGTCGAAGATCTCCGAGCCCGCCGACGACAGCGACATTGGTGCGCCCGATCCTGAAGATACGCCGAAACCGCTCGAAACCATCGGCGTGACCTCGGGGCCGCCGGGCAACGAACCGCCGCCAACGTCTCAGCCGAGCGCCACCGCGACTACGACGCCGATCCAGTCGTTTGAATTGCGGCGATCGGCTTTGCCGGTGACCACACAGCCTCCGGCACCAGCAGCCGGGGCTCTCCCGCCCGTGACCGCTCCACCGGCGGCGGATGGCGCGAATCCGTCGGCGATGCAGGCACCTGCAACGACGGTCGGAACCGCCGTGTCGCAATCACCGGTAACCGTGGAATCGAAGACGCTTCCGCCGGTACCGTCGTCGGCGCCCGAACCTCAAGCGCCCGCAGTCGCTCCCGCGGCGGGTGAGGATGACTTTGCACCGAAGCCGTTTGCGCCTGCATCGGGTAATTGAAGGCGCTAATTGTCCTGATCGCTACGCAGTTCGCCTGACCGGCGCGGCATCGCCGAGCCAACGCGTCAGATCGGCAAGCGCCCGCCGCGACATCCTCCGCTTTTTCTCGCGCCCGCGCTCCGGACCCTTGAGCCGCTGGCCTGCTTTGTCGTGCGTCGGATTGGCATCGAGATCCGGCAGCAAGCCATAGTTGATGTTCATTGGCTGGAAAGAGCGCGGCGAACCACGCTCGCCGTCGTCGGCGACGAGATGGCCGCCGGTAATGTGGTTGAGGAGCGCGCCGAGCGCCGTCGTTACGGGTGGCGCCTGACTCGGAACGCCCGTCGCATCCGCCGCCGCGAAGCGGCCAGCCAGCAAGCCGATGGCCGCGCTTTCAATGTATCCTTCGACGCCCGTGACCTGCCCGGCGAAGCGCAGCCGCGGCATCGCCTTG
>CAYYDL010000032.1:0-11342 GCA_964470545.1 uncultured Hyphomicrobium sp.
CAGCTCAACGCGTCGCTCGACGGTCAATATCTTTTTGCTGGCATCAATTCCGACGTCCAGCCGATGGACGACTATTTTGGTTCACCGCCCTCTGCCGGTCAGCAGGCGGTGACGAACGCATTTGTCGTCAAGTTCGGAATCACACCGGATGACCCGGCCGTCGCAAATATCTCGCCGAGCGACATGCAGGACTTTCTGGATAACGAATTCGCAAATCTCTTTTCAGGGTCGAACTGGTCGGGCACATGGTCGGCGGCGTCCGACAAGCCCGTGAGCAATCGCATTTCGCGAACCGAAGTCGTCAATACATCCGTCACTGCGAACGACAGTACCTTCAGCAATCTGACCGAAGCCTTGACCATGGTGGCGGGGTTGGGGTTGGCGAATATGAGCAGTGGAACGCAGCAGGTGATCATCGCAAAGGCGCGAGAGCTGACGGCGAATGTCACAGGCAGCCTTACGCAGGTTCAATCGGCTCTCGGCGTTACGCAGCAGCGCATTTCGGATTCGAACGATCAGATCGATACCCAAGTCGATTTCCTTACCAAATCGATCGACAACCTCGAGCAGATAGATCCTGCTGCGGTCACGACACAGCTTTCACAGATTTCCACGGCTCTGCAGGCGGCGTACTCGCTGACGAACCAGCTGAACAACCTCAGCATCCTCAATTATCTCAGCAACTCGTAACAGGCGGCATCCAAAAGAGAATGTCCGGAAGGCAAAAATGTATAAGTTCTCATACGAAGAAACGCTAAGCGATTCCGGCAGCCGGCAGCGCGAGAACGAGCGTCAGGCCATCGAGCAGTCGGTTACACTTCTGAGATCCGCCGAGAGGGCGGGGCCGAACTCGCGGGAAGCCGTCGACGCCATCATTTTCCTGAACCGGCTATGGAGCTTTTTCCTGGAGGACTTGGCAAAGCCCGAGAATGGCTTGCCCGACGACGTCCGTGCGAAGCTCATCTCGATCGGTATCTGGATGCTGAAGGAGGCCGAAGCGATCAGCCATGGGAAGTCACGTAATTTTGCGGGTCTGATCGACATTTCGAACGTTATCGCGGAAGGGCTCTGATGGCCGGCGGACTGAAAATAACCCTGCGCGCCGGAGAGCGCATTTTCATCAACGGCGGCGTTCTCCGTGTCGATCGGAAGGTCAGCATGGAACTGATGAACGACGTGATATTTCTCCTTGAGCAGCACGTGATGAAGCCCGAGGAGACAACGACGCCCCTTCGGCAGCTTTATTTCATGATTCAGATGATGCTGATGGATCCTTCATTGCATCTGAAGGCTCGGACAATGGCGCGAGAGTCTGTCGCCAATCTGCTGGAGAGCATCAGCGATCCGCATCTTATCAAGGGCCTGATCGAAACGGGGGAGTTGCTCGACAATGACCGCCCGTTCGATGCGTTGAAAAAAGTCAGAGCGCTGCTTCCGCTTGAGTCTGCGGGAACTGCAGAGGAACGAAGCAAGGAGGTCGCATGACCACGGTTCCAGCTACGGGTTCGAGCACGGACACATCGGGCACATCATCGTCGCAAGCCGCACCCACACTCGATTACAACGATTTTCTTCAGCTGATGATTGCGCAGCTGCAGAACCAAGATCCTTTAAACCCGACCGACTCGTCGGAGTTCATGTCGCAGATTGCCGAGTTTTCCAACGTTGAGCAGGGCATCAACGCCAACTCCAAGCTCGACCAGTTGCTTGTCAATTCGAATATCTCTCAGGCAAGCACAATGATCGGTCTGCAAATCACGGGGACCGATGGCACCACGGGCATTGTTCAATCCGTGCGGATCGATTCTTCCGGCTCGACCGCGGTACTCACCAATGGTCAGGAAGTGCCCATCGATGCTGGCGTAACGATAGGATATCCAGTGTCGTGACCGAAGGGGACGCTCTGCAACTCGTTCAGCAAGCCATTTGGCTGACGATGGTGCTCGCCGGACCAGTCGTTGGAGCGGCGATGGTGATCGGCGTGGGCGTGGCCTTCATTCAGGCACTGACACAAATACAGGAAATGACCCTCACATTCGTGCCGAAGATAATAGCAGGGTTTGTTATTCTCCTGTTGACGGGCAGCTATAGCGGCAGCCTACTCAAAGTATTCACAGAGCAATTGTTCACGCGTATCGCATTGGGATTTAGATAGTTCGCGTTAGATCGCAGGCACCCGCAACTTTCCGAGCTGCGGCTATTCCCGATCTCAACTGGTGAAATGTGCAAGAAGAGCATTGTGCCGTCAGCCGACTCATGGTGGGGCTGCACTGGGACTTCGCCTGAATAAAGTTCTGATTCGAAGCGCTGCAGAATACCGGAATTGCGTTTCCACAGGCGCCGGTAGCTGCAAGCATGATCGTGATGTCGCCTGACGTGATTTCTCTCTGCCTTTGAGGTCCCTGCTCATACGCGTGTGGGGACGACAAGATCTGAGCCGAGCAGGACGATGAGCACATTCGCACTCAAACAGCTGCCGACCTCCGCCATGACCATGTTCGTGAGCGTCGTTGTTATTTGCCTCGCTTTCCTGGTGTGGACGTTATTCATGCGCGCGGATCTCGATCTCCCCGCCCTAGCGAATTGGTCCGACATTACCTGGCAGATAGCCGAGGTCGATTCTCGTGGACGTCTGGTCCGTCTTGGCGCGCATCCGTTTTCTCTCGCTTTATTGTTCGGCGTCGTCAGCGCAGGGTGCCTGAGTTTCGCTTGGGGAGCTTGGCACTTCTTCAATGCCGCCGCTCAAACGCAGAAAGCAGCTGACGAAAAGCTGTCCGCCCAATTGGAAAAGGTCGGCCAGGAATTGGACGAGGAAGTCCTCCTGGTCATGCGGTTGCTCAAACAGCATCTCGATCTGAGCGGTTCCCACTCGGAATCCTTGGAGAAGGTGAGTGACAGCCTATTGGGGACAACTTCGCCTGAGCGAATTCGGGCGATCGTCCAGTTTCTGATTGATGAAAACAACAAAGTGAAAAATGAGGTCAACGAACTGAATATCCGCCTGCAGCAGTCACAGCAGCAAATCGAGAAATTGAGGGTCAGCCTCAGTGACAGCCATCGTTTGGGAATGCTCGATGCCGTAACCTCTTTGAAGAACCGTCATTGGCTCGAAGTTAATCTTCCCAAGGAGGTCCAAGCGGCAACGGATGCGAACGATCCACTTAGCATCATCATGGCAGATGTCGATCATTTCAAACGGATTAACGACACGTTCGGTCATGCCGTCGGGGACGAGATTTTGCGGCGTTTTGCAGAGCTGCTTTCAAAAAACATTAAGGGCCGGGATATGGCCGCGCGATATGGCGGGGAAGAATTTGTCGTCATTCTACCTCAGACAAAACTCGCCGGAGCAAAGAACCTCGGGGAACAAATCCGTAGCGAGCTAGAGTGCAAGAAATGGATGCACCATCGAACCGGACAGCCGATCGGCAAGGTCACCGCCTCGTTCGGAGTTGCCGAACTGCGTAGTGGCGAAGACTGCGACGATTTCTTGGATCGCGCCGATGCCAAGCTCTACGAAGCGAAGGCCAACGGAAGAAATTGCGTGATCATCGACGAATAGCGATAGTGTGTGCAATCCGCACTCAGAGAACAAACAATGGATCGTCGGCGGCGAGCGGCTCTTCGAATTGAACGTTGACTTGATCGTCCTTTGCCCAGACGACCGTTCCTTTCATCTTGCGCCCATTACGGAGCTCCACAATCAACCGCTCCTTGAGATGGAGGCTTTGGTCGCAGGTGAGGCCGATACCGTTTCGTGAGATATCGCGCGCAAATGCTATGGCATTGCCGTTTTTCGCTCTGACGAGGCAGGGCTGCAGCAAAGCGTAGCGCTGGGTTTTCTTCCGTTGTGGGAGCACGGGAATTGCAACTTCGCCCACCTGGTTGACGCAATCATGCGAGCCTGCAATCGCCTCTCGCAGGAACCGGCCGAGAACAAGCGAATTCCCGGTGTAAAGCCCGCTGAGGCGCCAACGCGCCTCCGGTTCCAGGCTCTGAACGGCCGCCTCGCATTCTTCCGACAGCTTCCGCCAGAGAGCCGCGATCTGCTGAAGTTTTGCGAGCGATATCGTTGGGCCGGTGAAAGTACCTGCATTCCGGATGATCGGGAGTGTTTGGCGCTTCGCTTCGAAGAGATCGAGATAGACTTTGCGCAGGGAACTCGCGAGTTCCGACGCAAGACCGATTTCCTGCCATGTGTGGAGAGCGGCCCTGATGACGGGGGTCTCGACGGGAATGAAGTTGCTGCAAGATCGAAGCATCCAGGCGCGATTTTGGGCGACGCTCGCATTCATGCAACTCGCGATCGCCGCGACATGAAGCACGGTCCAATGAAACTCACAAACGAGCGCCTCGAATAACGCATTGCCATGGTCGGGCTCCGCAGAAATCGTGCCGCCGGAGCCGCGCCCCGACTGTTGTGAAGATCTTCGAATTCCCTTCAGCATCGAGCGGCCCCCAACCGATCTCAACTCAAAGCGGACTAGAAAAGAGAGTTCTAAGTTTCGCAGCGGGCACCGCGCGAGAGAATAGAAACCCTTGAGCTTCAACGCAGCCTTCGGCGCGCAGCCGATCAAGCTGCTGCTCGGTTTCGACGCCTTCCGCGACGCTCGTCATGCCGAGATTGTACCCGAGCTGTATGATGGAGCGTCGCAAGGTGGAAGAGCGCTTGACGTTCGAGACGGCCGAGACAAACGACCTATCGATTTTGATTTTGTCGAAGGGAAAGCTCTGCAGATAACTCAAAGAAGAGAAGCCGGTACCGAAATCGTCAATCGAAAACCGGATGCCCATTCTCCGAAGCTGCTCGAGTGTCTGGAATACGGCGTCCTGATCTTTCATCAGCAGCGTTTCCGTGATTTCCAGGATCAGTCGGGAAAGCGGAAGGGTCTTCGCTGCATTCGTAATTTTTTCGACGAGATCCTGATCGCGGAATTGGGCGGGCGAGACGTTGACGGCAACCCAAATATCGTCGGGCCATAGGCTGGCTTCCGCACATGCACGCTTTAGAACCCACTCGCCGATCTGGCCGATCAACCCACACTCTTCCGCAATGGGAATGAATTCGGAAGCTGGGATTAAGCCGCGGACGGGATGCGACCAGCGGATGAGGGCTTCGCAGCCGACGATTCTTCGCGTGTTGACGTTTACGATCGGCTGATAATGCAGTTCGAATTTGCTGTTCGCGATCGCCTCGTGCAGCCCCATGATGATCTGATGGCGCTTCTGCAAACGCTCGTGCATGGACTGTTCGAAAAAGCCGAATGTTCCGCGTCCGACTGACTTGGTCCGATAAAGCGCCATATCGGCGTTCATCAGAAGTTGCTCGGCATCATTGCCATCAGACGGTCCAACCGCGATCCCAATGCTGGTGCCGATCGAGACCGTGTCCTTGTCGAGTTCGAACGGTTCCGACAGCGCAAAAAGAATTCGCTTTGCGAAAGCCTCGATTTCTTCGATCGACTGCGGTGCCATCTGAATGACGGCAAATTCGTCTCCGCCGATTCTTGCGACCGTATCGGTGTCCCTGATTTCTGACCGCAGTCGCTCGCCGACAGCGATGAGCAAAGCGTCGCCGACCTGCGGACCCAGCGTCTCGTTGATCGATTTGAAGCGGTCGATGCCCAGGCAATGTAAGGCAAGCGACATGCCATTCTTCACCTGCAACAATCCGTGCCTGATACGCTCCTGGAACAGCGCGCGATTGGGAAGCCCCGTTAAAGCATCGTGATTTTCGAGGCGGCCAATCGTCTCCTGGTCGCGTTTGCGGTCTGTGATGTCGAGGTGGGCCGTGACGAAACCGCCGCCCTGCAAGGGTGTGCCGCGGATTTCGAGATATGTCCCATTCGGACGGCGTCTCTCGAAGATATGCGTCTCGCCCTTTCGTGCGAGTTCGATACGCGCACGAACCTGCTCCTCCGGATCTCCCGGCCCATATTCGCCTCGGTTGGCATTGAAGCGATAGAGTTCTTCGAGGGTCGGCAAACCACCTTCGAAAAGCTCGTCCGGGTATTCGAGCAGTTGCCGCTGCTTCTCGTTGATGAGCTTGATGCGAAGATCGCGGTCGAAGACCGTAAGGCCGCCGGGAAAACTGTCGACGATTGCCTGCAAGAGTGCATTCCGTTCCTGCAACGCGATGTGGAGATTGACGGCGGCCGTGATATCTATCTGGAACGAGAGGTATCCGGTAATCTGTTTCCGGCGCCCTTTAAGCGGCAGGATCAGCGCGTCAACCCAATATAGCGTTCCGTCCTTCGCGCGATTTTTGACGGGCGCGCGCCAGGTCTGACCTTTGCTCAGCGCCTGATAGGCCGCCGCCCAAAATTCCGACGGATGATAGCCCGAATTCAATATGGCGTGGCTTTTGCCGATGACTTCTTTTCGACGGAATTGGCATATTTGAAGAAATGCATCGTTCGCGTGAACGATGTTGCCTTTGTCATCGGTAATCGACACGATGCCGAGCTGATCGAGCGCCGATGCAAGCGCTTTCGCGTTCGCCCCTGCGCTGAACCGGGGCGCGACGGCCTTCTTGCGAGCCTTTTTGAGGTCCGGTGCACGATCGGCAAGACTGTCAAGATTGAAAGCCATGGCGCGTTTTGCTGCTGAGTTCCGCATCGGTTCGCCCGCCTACCTCTTTGCCGAAGTATGAACGAGACCGCATGATTGCAGATCTCGAGCGGACCGGAAATTCGAATCGAACATGCCAAATTCGCCTTTGGCGCCATAAGCTGGCATCATGCCTCCGCCCCCGGTCGATAGATGGGAACAGCCTATGTATTGCAACAATTAGTCGTAAATATCTTAAGGCGAGATTATCCGGTCCTGCTGCGAATCAGTTAAGGGATAACTAATCTGTATACGGAATGGCAGTGGTAGCCCACTGCGACTCATTCAGACAATCGAATAAGCGTCACATTTCGTTAAGCCGCACCGGATTAGCAGCGCATGAGCGGACAAGAAATATCGAGAGTGACTTGGCAATAGAGAAATCACGAGAACAGCGAAAATTCGGCCGGCGCTCTGTCTTCAAGGCAGCCGTCATCGCACTGGACGATGGACCGAGGCTTCCATGTACGATTCTCGATCTCTCGGACGGCGGCGCCAAAGTCAAACTTGCGAACTCGGAATCTTTAAAGGGCGAGTTCTATTTGGAGGTGCCGAGCGACGATCTCGTGATTCGGTGCCGAGTCGCTTATGTTGATGGCGATGTGGCAGGTTTAAAATATGTAAAGCCACCGCGACGGATATCCTGGTTAAAACGATAATTATTTTTTCCTCGTTGGCCGAAATCAAAGCGCGAAATAAAGCAATTTTGCATTCACGAATTCGAGGCGAATTCAAAAATGAGCCGATAATTGTGGATCCGGCGAAAAGACCGACTTAACAAAAGATGAATCGGCAGCGTAAACGAATTCGATATAATTGACGGATAATTTGGCCTCACGGCGGCTTGATTTCAAATCATAGGCATGATGCCGCGCAGCCGTGTCGGCTATGATCCGACATGTTCCAGGCTATCCGAAGCGGGAACATGCAATGGGCCACTATAAATCGTGTCCGGCAATCGCTGGCCGTTTCTCCAGGTCTGACGATCATCGGAGTTGGCCTCGAGCGGCAATATTGCCGTCGTCAAAAGAATCCCGCCCGCGCGCCACGCGCAACCTGGCTGCCTATCAAATTGGTTTCGAATGAAAAGAAATCGCGTCGCTCACGTCGCGACGATGAGCGATAGAACCCGCAAACAAGATCACGTGCCACGAGGAAACAGGTAAAGCCATGGTCATAGGATATATCAATAGGAAATGGTCGATGCCCCGCAGGCTTGCATTGATCGCTGCTGCCTTTCTGATCCCCTCGCTTGTTCAGCTATATCTCTATGCAGACCACACGCTTCAGCAGATTGGCGTGATCGACCGGGAGGTCGATGGAGCCAAAATGGCCGTGGCCGTCTGGACGACAATGCCTGCGATGGCGGGAAGCAGGACCGCCAGCAACGACCTCGAATCGTATTCGGATTTCGCAAAGAGCCTGGGCATTCAATCTGCGTTGTCGGCTTATGAAAACGCGAAAAAGCCGGACGAGCAAATCCATAAAGGTCTCGATCTGTTAGGCAAGATCTCCACCGCCTCAGGTATGGCGGTCGATTCGTCGACTGACGGCTTCTATGCGCAGGATGTCCTCATCCAACGTCTAGCTGGCGTGAAGCAAGCTCTCGCTGCTCTCGAAAATACGATGGCGTCACCCTCGGCTACAGAAGATGACGTCCAGTTGGCGATGAATTACGCCGTTCTGCAGCGCACATCGGACAAGCTGGGCAATTCGGCGAGCGCGCTTCTGGCTTCTGATATTTCAGGTGACGCCAAGAATGCACTTGCAGGTGCGAACATGGCGCTCCTGTCCAAGCTGGACGACATCGAATCCAAGATCAAAGGAGCAAACTATCACCGCGGCGGAGTTGGCGCCGAATTTCAGGCATCTCTCGCCGAAGCCAACAATTTGATCGCCGCAATGGCGGCGCGCGCAGGCGACGTCTTCCAGCAAGCGGCGGAAAAGCACGGCGCATCCGCGAAAGATTCACTTCATTGGACTCTCGGATTGCTGATCGCGGCGACCATCCTCGCACTGGTGATGGTCACTCTTCTCTCAAGGGGAATATCGCAGCGGCTCTCTGATCTGGTGCAGGCGATGGACGCGTTGAGCCGCAAGGATTTGAGTGTGGCGATCCCGTGCCTCTCTGACGCCAATGAGAATGGCATGATCGCAAACGCCCTCGCGCGTTTCAAAGAAGCGATGGCCGAGAATAAAGCGATGACGGACGGCGCCGTCGAAGCTGCCAAACAGCAGCAGGAGCAGAGCGAGCACTACGCGCGCGAGCACGAGCGCTTCATGGATGCCTTTACGGCCGCGGCGGAACGTATTGCAAGGGGAGACTTCTCACACCGCATCACCGAGCCGGTGATCCAGGAATACGAGGCGATTATCAGCCAGATGAATCTGATGATGGGCCAGCTGGAAAGCGCTCAGGCCGGCAAGCTCGAGGCCGAGAACCAGATTACCACCGTCGTGGCGTCGCTCGGGACCGCGTTGTCGGAGCTCGCGCAAGGAAATCTCGAGACGACTGTATATGCGGAGTTCGCGCCGGAGTTTGCAAAGCTGAAGACCGATTTCAACTCTGCAGCGTCGCAGCTGAAGAGCACAATAGAGCTTGTGAAAAAGGGTGCGGGCAGCATCAAACTCGGCACCGAGGAAATTTCGCAGGCGTCCGACGACCTGTCGCGGCGTACGGAGAACCAAGCCGCAAGTCTCGAAGAAACGGCTGCCGCCGTTAAGGAGATCACCGATACCGTCAATAAGACGGCACGCGGCGCAACGCATGCTCGCGAAACAGTGTCGGTCGCCAAGACCGATGCTGAGAAGAGCGGCGAGGTCGTCCGCAAAGCGATCGCCGCAATGAACGGTATTGAAAACTCATCAAAGCAGATCAGCCAGATCATCGGCGTGATCGACGAGATTGCCTTCCAGACGAACCTTCTCGCGCTCAACGCAGGCGTTGAAGCAGCGCGCGCCGGTGATGCTGGCCGGGGCTTCGCGGTCGTCGCGTCCGAAGTTCGCGCTCTGGCGCAACGGTCGGCCGAAGCGGCAAAAGAGATCAAAGGACTGATATCTGCATCGACGGGGCAGGTCGCTCAAGGCGTCCAACTCGTTGGCGAAACGGGCGCGGCACTGACACGGATTGTTTCGCAGGTTGCTGAAATCAACACTATCGTCACCGACATCGCCGCAAGCGCCAACGAGCAGGCACACGGTCTCGAGCAGGTCAACACTGCTGTCAACGAGATGGATCAGGTGACGCAGCAGAACGCTGCAATGGTGGAGGAAGCGACCGCCGCGACGCAGACGCTTGCGCAGCAGACCGAAGAGCTGGTGCGCCTCGTCAGCCGCTTCAAGACGGGCGACGATACGGTCGTGGAGATGTCAGCGCGGCGTGAGGCGCCGAAATCGTCCTTCCGCGCCGCGCATGCTCCGGCGAAGGTCAAAGCTGCGGCTGGCGGACGCCGGAACGTAGCGTCTGCAGATGCCGGCTGGGAGGAGTTCTAGTGGCGCGCAAGAAAGCAAAGGCGCGGCCTCGAAAGGCCGCTGCCCAACGTCGTTCGCGCAAAGCGCCGGCAAAATTGATCAAATCCGCCGCGGAAAAAACGATGCGCCCGGCGGTAGACGCGAGCCAGACATCCAGTGGACCGGCAAGCGCAGACGCCGCCGCGCTGGTTCTGCCGGAAGCTCTCGATTCGTCATCGGTAAGCGGCATCAAGGAGTTGCTCCTTGCCCGTCGGGGAGAGTCTATCGTCGTGGATGCGGGCCAGGTTCGCCGGACTGGCATGCAGGCGGTGCAGGTTTTGATTTCGGCGGCAAAGACGTGGCAGGCCGATGGCAAAAGCTACGTCTTGTCGAACCCCACGCAAGAGTTTCTCGATACGCTCGCGCTCGTCGGATTGTCGCGCGAACAGCTTCTCGTTGAAGGATGTCTCGGATGACGCAAACGATATTGACCGTCGATGATTCCCGCACAATGCGCGATATGTTGAGAATGGCGCTCGCCGAAGCCGGGTTCAATGTCCTGCAGGCCGTCGATGGTGTGCATGGGCTCGAAGTCCTCCAGACGACGATGCCCGACGTCATCGTGACCGACATCAACATGCCAAAGATGGACGGCTTTGGCCTCATTGAGGCCGTTCGGAAGGATAGCCGCTATCGCGGCGTCCCCATTCTGGTTCTGACGACCGAGAGCGACGCGGCAAAGAAGATGCGCGCCAAAGAGGCGGGTGCGACGGGTTGGATCGTCAAACCGTTCGAACCGACAAAGCTTATCGCAGCCATTCGGCGCGTCGCAGCCTAATTAAAAGAGCAGAGCAATGACCGTCGACACGATGGCCGCCATTCGGCTGACGTTCTTTCTGGCGTGCGAGGAGCAACTGTCTGAAATGGACCTCGGCCTTCTGGCTATGGATTATGGAAACGCCGACTCCGAGACGGTCAATGCCGTCTTTAGGGCCGTACATTCCATTAAAGGAGGCGCCGGCGCATTCAAGCTGACGGCCCTCGTTCAGTTCGCACACACGTTCGAGACGGCGCTCGATCACGTCCGTGCGGGAAAACTCACGCCGACCGCCGAGGTGATGAAGCCGATGCTTCGAGCGGCGGACGTTCTCGCGGATCTCGTCGAGGCGTCGCGCGACGGCAAGGAGATCGATGAATCGTCCTACGCCGGTATAGCCGCCGACGTTAAAGCGTTGACGGTGGTCGGGGGTGAGGAGGAAGTCGAGGAAGCGATTGATTTCCAG
>CAYYDL010000033.1:0-1583 GCA_964470545.1 uncultured Hyphomicrobium sp.
CCTGCATTGCAAGTCGTTAATGCGAGCCTTGAGCAACAGCCAAAATTCGGCTTGTGCGCGTGGACGCTTCAGCTTGCCGCGTTTTAATCGCGGGCCGCCGAAGGTCTGGTGGCGCCCGCCGAAGATTTTGTTATCTCGACCATAAGGCTGCGGCTGCTTTCGGAGGTTGGAATGAAGTACGGATTGGGCATCGCGGCCATCATTGCCGTGATGGGGCAGGTGCCGGACGCCCGAGCCAATCAGGATGTTCAGGCGCTCGCGAGTGATCCCGCGAACTGGGCGATCCAGTCCGGCGACTACAGTGGCCATAGATATTCCAAGCTCGATCAGATCAACACGTCGAACGTCGGCGACATGCGGGTCGCTTGGACGTATTCGACCGGCGTCCTTCGCGGCCACGAAGGCGGTCCGCTCGTGGTTGGCGACATCATGTATCTCGTCACGCCGTTCCCGAACGTCGTGACGGCGCTCGACCTCGCCCATGATCAGAAGATCCTCTGGAAATACCAGCCGAAGCAGGACCCGTTCGCCATTGCCGTGATGTGCTGCGATACCGTGAATCGTGGTGTCCAATATGCCGAAGGCAAGATCCTGGTGCACACCGCCGACACGTCCGTCGTCGCGCTTGACGCGAAAACCGGCACGGAAGTCTGGAAGGTGAAGGACGACGATCCGAAGAACGGCGCGTCGGGCACAGGCGCTCCGCTCGTCGTCAAGGACAAGGTGATCGTCGGCGTCTCCGGCGGTGAGTTCGGCGTTCGCGGCTATCTCACGGCTTACGATCTGAACTCTGGCCACAAGGTCTGGCGCGCCTATTCGACGGGACCGGATGCAGACCTGCTCGTCGATCCGGAAAGAACTATCTCGCTGGGAAAGCCAGTCGGCAAGGACTCATCCCTCAAGACCTGGCGAGGCGATCAGTGGAAGATCGGCGGGGGACCGACGTGGGGGTATATGGCCTACGATCCGGATTTGAACCTGATCTACTATGGAACGGGTAATCCTTCGACATGGAACCCGGTGCAGCGCGCGGGTCCCGACGGCAAACCGATCGACCAGAAATGGGCGATGACGATGTTTGCGCGCGATGTCGACACCGGCATCGCGAAGTGGGCCTATCAGATGACGCCCTTCGACCAATGGGATTACGACGGCATCAACGAGCCGATCCTCGCCGAACTCGATATCGATGGCGTCAAGCGCAAGACTGTCACGCACTTCGATCGCAACGGCTTCGGGTACACCTGGGACCGCACGTCAGGAGAACTCCTGGTTGCTGAGAAGTTCGATCCCGACGCCAATTGGGCAACGAAGATCGTTACAGACAAAAGCGATCCTCAGTACGGACGGCCTATCGTCGATAAGAAATTTTCGCCTTTCGAAACCGGCACCGACGATGTGACGAACGGAATCTGTCCATCCTCAATGGGCGCGAAGAACCAGCAGCCGGCATCTTATTCGCCGCTCACCGGGCTCTTCTATGTTCCGATGACCCGCCTGTGCATGGATATGGAGGCGTTCAAGGTTTCCTATCAGGTTGGTCAGCCCTACGTCGGCGCTACGCTGACGATGCACCCGGCGCC
>CAYYDL010000034.1:0-2868 GCA_964470545.1 uncultured Hyphomicrobium sp.
TAACGGCCCGCGTAGCTTGCTGGTTTGCGATGATTGCGACCAAAAAGATGGAAAGGCAGCAACCCTGATGTCCCTGCCGGATCAGAAGCAGTCCCCGACGATCTGGACGGTTTTTGTCGATGACAACTTCCGTTACCAGGACGAAAGCGAACGCTACGAGCTAGGCAAGTTCGAGAGATATGAAGATGCTTTGGCTGCATGCCGAGAAATCGTAGATCGCTTCTTCGAGGGTCGTTCGGCAGCCAACTCCGAAGCCCTGTACGATCTTTACGTCTCGTTCGGTGAAGACCCATTCATCGTCGGTCCCGTTGTAGGAGAGCGATTCTCTGCATGGGACTATGCCAAGCAGCGCTGCAAGACGCTCTGTGGTGAGCAATGAAAAAATATCCCCGGCACCGGGAACGAATCGATCATTGCACCGCTATGTATCGGTAGCCTGACGGGCGGTTCGAATCTCGCCCGGTGAAATTGGCGCTCCGGTGGAGATGAAGCTGGGCGCCGCCATCTCATTGTAGGACGTATCTAATTTTGAGATGACGAATTCTGAGAGCGGCATAAATGGCGAGCATTTCAGAACCACGGTTCCCTGTAGTCCGGCCCGTAGTCCTCTCGGTTGAACGCATCGACGGCGTGCCGGTCTTTGAAAGCCAGATACTCCCTGCGCAGCTCCTCGTAGAATTTTGTCAGTTGGGAACGCGTGGGCGATAGCCGGAAACAGATACCGTTACCGTAGTACGCGCTCGCACCTTCAAAATTGTACACATCTACAAAGAGGATAACTTCCATATAGTCGTCCGGCAAAGGGCCATATTCGGCTCGCCTAGCCTCCCTTTCCTCGCGTTTGGCCTTAAATTCCGACATTTCGTAAATGACGGTCCATTTTGATGGCAGGAAAGGAAAGCCGCCATCCGCATAGATGGCTAGCAGAATGTCCGGGTCGGTCGCTTCCCAATAATCGGACTCGTTGGTTTCAAGAGTTTTCCGCAGTAGCGGCAGGATTCCGCATTCGCGATGCTCGCACGCATTGATGGCTCCTACGCCGCGCTTTGCCCAATGCTCGTTCCACCGTTTTAGGATGGCATCATTGATGACAGGGGCACCGCGCCAGCGAAGCCAGATGTCGTAGTAGACCCAGCCATCTTCAAAATCGCGGTAGCCGATTTCGAGCGACAACTCGTCGATGCTCAACATGGCCATTGCGAGATCAACCCCTTGGGCGCCTCGACCTCGGCACCGGTTCTCACCTCAAACGGGTATCAGGAATGCAGATGCAGGAAAATCAATGATTTAGAAATGGCGCAGGAATTGAAGCAACTGGGGACGAAAGCCATCTGTGCGGTCAAGAGCCGCTCGCATCAATGCCTATGTCGATGGAACCAGCGGTTCGTCGATGCCTTGAAAGCAAGACGAAGCAAGCATCGCGTGGAATCGGGAGTGCTGCCTTAAGCAATCACCGTGCCAAGCATGCGGATTACACTCTTTCAATAACTTAGCGCGCGCCCTCGACATCCTGACGGTCATTTTGTCCAAAACGTCCGGACAAATTGTCCATAGATATCAACAATATAATGAGATATCGTTCGAGAACTCAAGCTACCCATATCCCGGAAGAGTTGGCGATGGCGGACAGACCGCGGTTCAAGACCTACGATCATCCTGCCGGCGGCTGGGGCGCTGCTGCGGCAACGGCCAAAGTGTTGATGGAGCAGAGCGTGATCACCAAAGGATCACGCGCATTGCTTTCGATGAACCAGCCTGGTGGTTTCAAATGCCCAAGCTGCGCTTTTCCCGATCCGGAATGCAAGAAGACGCTGGAATTTTGCGAGAACGGCGCCAAGGCGCTCGCGTTCGAAGCAACAAAATTCAGGGTGACACCGGATTTCTTCCAGAAGCACACCGTCTCTGAACTGATGCAGCAATCAGACCACTGGCTCGAGATGCAGGGGCGGTTGACTGAGCCTATGCGCTACGATGCCGCGACCGATAAATACGTGCCGGTGAGCTGGGACGACGCCTTCGCCTTGATTGGCAGGCATCTGCGCGCGCTCGAAAGTCCGCATCATGCCGAGTTCTATACCTCCGGCCGCACGCCCAACGAGGCGGCGTTCCTTTATTCGATCTTCGTGCGCGAGTTCGGCACCAACAACTTTCCCGACTGCTCGAACATGTGCCACGAGCCGACCAGCCGCGGCTTGCCGCCTTCCATCGGTGTTGGCAAAGGCACAGTCGTCATGGAGGACTTCGACCGCGCCGAGGCAATCTTTGTGGTCGGACAGAATACGGGCACCAATTCGCCGCGCATGATGACCAACCTGATCGAGGCGCGCAAACGCGGCGTGCCCATCGTCGCCGTCAACCCAATGCCGGAACGCGCGCTGATCCGTTTCACCGATCCGCAGGATGTCGTTCAAATGGCGACCTTCGGTTCGACGCCGATCGCGAGCGAGTTCGTTCACATCAAGATCGGCGGCGATCTCGCGCTGTTCAAAGGCATGATGAAAGTCATGTTCGAGCGCGAAGCGCAGGGCGAACGGATTCTCGATCATTATTTTATCGCCGAGCATACAGTCGGGCTGGAAGCCGTGCGCGACGAGGTCCTGCGCCTCGGCTGGGCGGAGATCGTCGAGGCGTCCGGCGTGAGCCAAGAGCAGATCCGCCGCGTCGCGGAAATCTATATCCGCTCGCGTGCCACGATGCTTTGTTACGGCATGGGCCTGACCCAACACCAGGAAGGATCGCGTCTCTTGCAACAGGCCGTGAACCTGCTTCTGCTGCGCGGCAATTTCGGCAAGCCGGGCGCCGGCATCGCACCCATCCGCGGCCACTCGAACGTCCAAGGCGACCGTACCGTCGGCATCGATGAACAGC
>CAYYDL010000035.1:0-2572 GCA_964470545.1 uncultured Hyphomicrobium sp.
TCCAAGTGAAAAGAAAGCTCTCGTACGCGATGCGATCCTTCAGTCTTTTTTCGCGCTCCGCGAAACATTCCTTGAAGAGCTCGATCTGGAAGAGCCGCAGCATCCCCTGCTTGTTGCGGGCGGCCGCCGCCTCAAAACGCCCGGCACCGCAGTTTCCGCGCGACTGCTCGAAGACCAACAACGGAAACGGCTTGAACGCGCTCCGTCGCTCCGGCCCGACATTGACGCATTTTTGACGAAGCTGCGTGCCGAGGAGGAAGACAAAGTCTGAGCCGCCGGGGGCGTCCGCACGACGAAGGACACGCACCTTTCGAAGTTGCTCAGGCGCGACGGGACTCTCGCTCTTCCGGCCCAATCCCCCAGCTTCTGAACAAAATCCATGCCAAATGCCCTGAACAAACCCATTTTTGACTGTTAAGCCGCACCCTACATGGAGCAAGCCGCCTAGCCCTGCGCCATGCCGCTATGCTAGTCCGAGCCGATATTTGCGCCGCAGCGGCAAGGCCCGCGGCGTTCCCCTAACTTCAGGTTTCAAATGGCCCTTCGCAATATCGCGATCATCGCGCACGTCGACCATGGCAAGACGACACTCGTCGACGAGCTTCTGAAACAGTCCGGCTCCTTCCGCGAGAACCAGAAGGTTGCCGAACGCGCGATGGATTCCAACGATCTCGAACGTGAGCGCGGAATCACCATTCTGGCGAAATGCACCAGCGTCGAGTGGAAGGGCACGCACATCAACATCGTCGATACGCCGGGCCACGCCGATTTCGGCGGCGAAGTCGAACGCATCTTGAACATGGTTGACGGCGTCATCGTGCTGGTCGACGCATCTGAAGGTCCGCTGCCGCAAACGAAGTTCGTCGTCTCGAAAGCCTTGAAGCGGGGCCTCCGCCCCATCGTCGCGATCAACAAGATCGATCGTCCCGACGAGCGCCACGTCGAAGTCTTGAACGAGGTCTTCGACCTGTTCGCCAATCTCGACGCGACCGACGAGCAGCTTGATTTTCCCGTGCTCTACGGCTCAGGCCGCAATGGCTGGATGGCACGCGATCCGACCGGACCGGCAGAAAACCTCGCACCGATGTTCGACCTGATCCTCGAGCACGTGCCGCCGCCCGCCGTGGATGATGGCCCGTTCCGCATGCTCGCGACCACGCTCGACGCCGATCCGTTCCTGGGCCGCATCTTGACGGGCCGCGTCACGTCGGGAACCGTCAAGCCCAACCAGGCGCTCAAGGCTCTCGATCGCGATGGCAAGGTGCTCGAGAACTTCCGCGTGCAAAAGGTGCTGGCCTTCCGCGGCCTCGAGCGCGTTCCGGTCGAATCTGCAGGGGCTGGCGACATCATAGCGCTCGCCGGCATGAGCGAAGCCAACGTTGCCGATACCCTCGCCGATCCGTCGGTCGAAGAGCCGTTGCCCGCCCAGCCCGTCGATCCGCCGACACTGTCGATGACGTTTCGCATCAACGATGGGCCGTTCGCCGGCCAGGAAGGCGACAAGGTCCAAAGCCGCGTCATCCGCGATCGCCTTTTGAAGGAAGCCGAGCGCAATATCGCGATCCGCGTCGCCGAGAACGAAGACCGCGACAGCTTCTCGGTCTCAGGCCGCGGCGAGCTTCAGCTCGCGATTCTGATCGAGAACATGCGCCGCGAAGGCTTCGAGCTGACCGTTTCGCGACCCAAGGTCGTCTTCGAAATGGACGCTGAGACTGGGCAGCGCCTGGAGCCGATAGAGGAGGTCATCATCGACGTTGACGATGGCTACACCGGCGTTGTCGTGCAGAAGTTATCCGAGCGTAAGGGCGATCTCTTAGAGATGCGACCTTCCGGCGGTGGGCGCACGCGCATGGTGTTTCATGTCCCGACACGCGGACTACTTGGCTATCAGTCGGAGCTTTTGTCCGACACGCGCGGCACCGGCATCATGAACAAGCTGTTTCATTCGTATAAGCCGTTCAAGGGTGAGATCTCCGGACGCCGCACGGGCGTACTGATTTCGAACGGCACCGGCGAAGCCGTCGCCTACGCCATCTTCAACCTGCAGGATCGCGGGCCCTTCATGATCAATCCTCAGGATCGCGTCTACGAGGGGATGATCGTCGGCGAGCACACGCGCGACAACGATCTCGAAGTGAACGTGCTGAAGGGCAAAAAACTGACGAACGTCAGAGCTTCCGGCAAAGACGATGCCGTGCTCCTGACGCCGCCGATGCGCCTCACCCTTGAAAAGGCCATGAGCTACATCACCGACGAAGAACTGGTCGAGGTGACGCCGAAATCGATCCGCCTCAGGAAGCGCTGGCTTGATCCGAACGAAAGGAAGCGCCAGAGCCGCAAGAGCGAAGCTGAGCGCGCCAGCGGCGCGGCCTAGTCACCGTCGACTGACCTCTGCAACGGAGAAAAAATCGCGGGCGAGTACAAACTTGCCCGCGTTTCATTGCCAACCTACTGCTCGCGCCTGTCGTCATTTGACTTCTTGAACCTCCTTTGATTTGTCTTTGTGGAGGCCGAATTCTCATCGTGCATGGCCGCTGGCGGAACACGCTGAGAATGCATCATGCTTCCATCT
>CAYYDL010000036.1:0-1685 GCA_964470545.1 uncultured Hyphomicrobium sp.
GCGCTCGAGCGCCGCATGTCGGACGTGCTCGGGCTGGAAGTGTCGGTCGATCACAAAGGCGAAGGCGGCACGCTGCACATCAAGTATACGGACCTCGATCAGTTGGATGCGGTGTTGAGGAAGCTGGGGGGGTAGGGGCGAAGGCTGTAGCCCGGATGAGCGTTAGCGAAATCCGGGGCTACATTTCCGGTTCGAATGCCTCCCCGCATTTCGCTTGCGCTCATGCCGGCCACATTTAAAGCGGCTATCACGGCCAAACGTCGGTCAGTGGCTTGACCAAAATGTTTCTGCCTCTTCGAGGGTCGCTTGCGCGGCAGCTCCCATCGAATCCCAAAACAGAAAATGAAAGTCCGCCAAAATCGCCTTCAGCACGAACCGTTGCTCGACTGAAATGCAATCCAAAAACTCTTTCCACCACGGTCCTTTCGGGCGCCGATCTCTGCCAGAGGGAATAATCGTGTCGATTACATAAACCAAATAACCCGGGTCCTCGAATGCGCCGAGCAGCAGCGACGGCAAAAAATATAGAAAGGTCTTCGGCTCCAGGTAATCCCTGGTAACTACGGGGGATAGGCCGAGCATCATCCAATTTTGGATTCCAATGTCCGTCCAACGGCGGTTCGCGAAAGTGCTCTGAAGGGCTTGCTGTGAATCGCCTTGGGGCGGATACGTCCCCATCCAAAACAATCGATCGGGCATGGGCTCGGCCGGAAATTTCTCGGGCAGCATCCTCGCGAGAGATTCACGTGCAGCTAGCGCCGCGCTTGCTGCTAATCTACGTGCCGTCTCTTTCTGAAGAAGGGCAACTGCATCGTAGCTGCGGTCCAATGAGTTCTCGGCGTTGACGTAGGTTTGTCCCGCAAGGGATATGAGCCATTCCTTGATGACGTTATATTCTTCGGTCTTCAGGCCGATAAACCGTTGCGCAAGGAAATCGTCGCAATGGGCCAGCGTCGGTATGCGGTCGAGAATTTGAATAATCGAGTCCGCCGCCCTTAAGTGGGACCGACCGTGCGCCGTGAGAGACAAGATGCTCGGTAAATAGAATGCGAATGCCTCGGGGGTAAATGTGAACACCGCGTCGCAATGTTCTTCCCAGTCCTGCCGAGAAAGGTCGTGCCAATGGCGCCCGGTGAACCAGAGTGCATCTTGCTGCTCCGGAGTTGGGGCGCCAGAAAGCGCAACCGCTTGCTGCGGAATAATACGGTCGTCAAATGCCTTTGCTATCTTCTCCCGAAGACTCATTGGATCGACCTTGTGTCGAACGTTTGCAAAGGATCATATCGGGTTCGGCCTTGGCGTTGAAGTTAGCTCCCGCATTTCGCTGACGCTCATGCGGGCTACATGCCGCGGCCTATGACGCGGCTTGCGATTGCCCCGGGTGCCGCCCGGCGCGTTGCGGCAAAATCAACAGGCAGCCCAGAATGAAAATCGCGATCACGACCGACGCGAGCGGGCGGCTTAACGCGAGGCCGCCGTCGTGCACCGGCTTGTCGAGGAAATCGCCGACGGTGGCGCCGAGCGGCCGCGTCAGAATGAAAGCCGCCCAGAACAGCCAGACGCGCGAGATAGCGGTCCAATAATAGGCCGCCACCACCAGCGCGAGACCGGCAGCAAAGACGAGCGCGCCGCCGCCATAGCCAAGACCGCCGGTGTCCGCCATCCAGTCACCCAAGGCTGTGCCG
>CAYYDL010000037.1:0-3096 GCA_964470545.1 uncultured Hyphomicrobium sp.
CTTTCTGATCGCTCTCTCCGTTTCCGGCGCCGTTATGTGGTGGCAACGTCGGCCGACAGGCGTTCTGGGTGCGCCGACGCCATTGGATCGGCCACGGTTCGGTGCTGCGCTCGCTTTAACGATCCTCGCGCTGGCGATTTACATGCCGATGTTCGGGCTTACGTTGATCGCTGTTTGGGCAGCGGAAGTCACAGCCTTCAGACGCATCGATCGCCTGAGCCGCTGGCTTGGACTCGCACGCGACGACCGGGTCTCTGTGTGAACTTGAAGTTCACGGCCGCGCTGAGAAGGTCGCGACGAGAAAAGTCGGTACGTCCTCGTCAGATGGAACCGTGCGGCCGGGATACCGTTTTCGTGAACAGCGGCGATTAAAGCCGCTGGACTCGCATCATGGACCAACGTTCACCCAAAAAAGACACTGCAAGCGATGATCGAGACGACCAGGAACAACAGGAAGAACCGATCCATTTCGGTGAGATCATCCGCGCGCATCCTTGGATTACTGCAGCAGTGGCCGCGATTCTCGTTGCCGCAGCGGTTGGCGTGCTCGTTTGGTGGCTTCATGCACGCCATTATGAGTGGAGTGATGATGCGTTCATCGATGCTAGGCAGTTCGCGGTAAGCCCCAAGGTTGCGGGCTACATCCAGGACGTTAAAGTCACCGACAATCAAAAGGTATCTGCGGGTGATCTGTTGGTCCAGATTGATCCGCGCGATTACCAGGCGTCGCTCGCTCAGGCAAAAGCCCGCGTCTCGCAGGCCGTGGCGACCGTCGGTAATGACGACGCGCAGATTGCCGCGCAAGAAGCGCAGGTTTCCGCTGCTGAAGAGCAGCAGCGCGAAGCGGATGCGGCCCTCGTCTTTGCGAAGCAGGAAAATGACCGTGCACAGGCGCTCGTCAAGTCGGCGGTCGGCACGGTAGAACGCGCGCAACAAACCAAATCGCAGCTCCAGCAGGCGCAGGCCACGTCGTTACGCGCCAAAGCAAATGTCGAATCCGCGAAGAAGCAGTTGGCCGCTCTGCGCGCCCAAAGGGTGAGTTCTGTTGCGAATGTGGAGGCCGCCAAGGCCGACGAAGCGCTGGCTGAACTGAATCTCTCTTATACGCACGTGACGGCCGCCCAGTCCGGCAAGATCGTGCAGCTGACGGCAGCAAAGGGGGAGTACGTCCAGGTGGGACAGAACCTGATGATGTTCGTGCCGAGTCACATCTGGGTGACCGCGAATTTCAAGGAGACGCAGATTACCGACATGCGCCCTGGTCAGCCGGTCTCGATCGAGATCGATGCCTATCCGAACCGCGAGTTCAAAGGGCACGTCGATAGCATTCAGGCGGGATCGGGCACGGCATTCAGCCTGTTACCCGCTGAAAATGCGACGGGCAATTATGTCAAGGTCGTTCAGCGCGTACCGGTGAAAATCGAGATCGACAATCCGCCCTCCGACGTGACTCTCGGGCCGGGAATGTCCGTTGTGCCGGAAGTGAAAGTGCGATGAACGACACCGCGAGCGCGGGCCGCCGCCGCAATATCAATCCGTGGGTGATCGCCTTCATCGTCTCGATTGCGACGTTTATGGAGGTGCTGGACGTCAGCATCGCGAACGTCGCGCTGCGCCATATCGCGGGAAGCGTGGGCGCTTCGTACGATGAAGCGACCTGGGTGCTGACCAGTTATCTCGTCGCGAACGCCGTCATCCTGCCTGCGAGTGCTTGGCTCTCGTCAATGGTTGGGCGGAAGAAATTCTACATGATGTGCGTCGCTCTGTTCACGTGCGCGTCCTTTCTCTGCGGCATGGCGTGGAGCCTTGAAACGCTCATTTTCTTTCGTGTGCTCCAAGGATTGGGAGGCGGGGGATTGGCGCCGAGCGAGCAGGCGATCTTGGCCGACGCGTTTCCACCCGAAAAACGCGGCAGTGCATTTGCGGTCTATGGTCTTGCTGTCGTTGTCGCCCCGACGATCGGGCCCACGATCGGCGGAGCCATTACCGATTATTCGACGTGGCACTGGATTTTTTTCATCAATATCCCGATGGGGCTTCTCTCCTTGTTCCTCGTCGGAACATTCGTCGATCCGGACAAGAAGGAGCACAGGGCAAAAGATCCGAAGCACAATCCCTGGAATTTCGATTTCATCGGCTTTCTGCTCGTCGCACTTTGTCTTGGCGCGCTCGAAGTGGTTCTTGATGAGGGGCAGCGTAGTGACTGGTTCGAATCGACTTTCATTGTCGCGTTCGCATGTGTGTCGGCCGCGGCGTTCCTGGCATTCATTCCGTGGGAACTGTCGCGGAGATATCCATTGGTGAAGGTTCGCCTTCTCGCAACGAGGCAGTTCGGGATGTGCTTTGTGATGATGCTGGTGACTGGCGGCGTCATCTTCAGCTCGATCCAGCTTCTTCCCCAGCTGGTTCAAAGCGAGTTTGGCTACGATGCGACCCTCGCGGGTCTTTCGCTGTCGCCAGGTGGGTTCGTAACGATGGCGATGATGCCGATTGCGGGTTATCTGACGGGCAGAGTCCAGCCGAAATATCTGATTGCTCTAGGCCTCGCGATTGTCGGCTTTTCGATGTGGACACTGACCGGCCTCAGCCCCGATCTGTCATTCTTCTATGCGGTATGGACTCGCATGTTCACCGCGGCGGGCCTGCCGTTTCTCTTCATCCCGATTACGACGGCGTCATATGCTGGATTGAAGGGCGACGATACCAACCAGGCCGCAGGCCTGATTAATATTGCGCGCAATCTTGGCGGCAGCATTGGCTTGGCGATGGTGCGGACGTCCCTCCAACAGCGTCAGCAATTCCATCAAAGCCGCCTTGTCGAGAACGCGGTGCCATCCAACATTCATTTCCAGGAGGCACTTCGCCAAGCGACGATCTTTATGCAAAGCAGCGGAGCCTCGACTGCGGATGCGATGCGGCGCGCGGAAGCACTTGTGGGGCAAGTCATCCAGCAGCAGGCGACGCTGCTATCCTATATCGACACGTTTTGGCTGATGGCGATGGTTTGCCTCGTCGCCTTCCCGTTGACTTTCCTTCTCCGCTCCATACCGCTCGGAAAAAGACCTCAGCACTAGAGTTCAGCTACATCTTCTCCTT
>CAYYDL010000038.1:0-8648 GCA_964470545.1 uncultured Hyphomicrobium sp.
GAAGCTCTGGCTCGATCCGCACTTTGATGCGGAACATGAGCTTATCCCGTTCGGATTTCGTTTCGACCATCTTGGGCGTGAATTGCGAAGTCGGCGATACGAAGTTGACATGCGCCGGGATGACTAGGTTGGGCAATGCATCGAGAACGATACGTGCCTCGCTACCAAGCTTTATCTTGCCGACTTCTTCCGTTGGCAGAAAAACCGTCATGTAAACGTTCGATAGATCGAGCAATGTAAAGATTTTCGTGCCCGCTCCGACAACCTCGCCCGTGTTGACGAGTCGATACTGAACTCGCGCATCGCGGGGCGCTACGAGCGTGCCGTCGGCGATTACGATCTTGTAGTAGGAAACGTCATGAGCAGTGGCCGCGATGGCTTCCTTTGCTTCGCCGATTCGGGCGGCCGCCGCGGTCAGCGCTGCGTTGGCTGCATTAAGCGCCTGCTGGCGCTGATCGAGCAGTTCATACGTTGCGTAGCCTTTTTGCACCAATGCTTGAGTACGATCGAATTGCTGCTGAGCGAGTTTTTGCTCCGTCTGCCTTTGCACCAGCCCGGCAGACGATTCCGCGAGCACCTGCTCCGCGAGCTTCATCTGCGCTTCGGACTTCTGCAGGGTCGCCTCGGTGTCGCGGGTATCCATTTGTGCGACGACCTGCCCGGACTTAACAAGATCGCCTTCATCCACCAGAAGCGTCTGAACGCGCCCCGCGTATTTCGGCGTAATGTCAATGTCGTCTGCTTCGATCCTGCCGTTTCCAGACACGATGCCTGGAGGCAACGCCGTATGGTGATACTTCCACCAATACCATCCTCCAGATCCCAACGCTGACATGGCAACCGCCGCAATTACGAACAGTCTACTGCGCGACCGCACCGAAACACGGATGCGGGAGACCGATTGCGGAGCCGGCGGGCCAACTGGCCTTTGTTCAGGAGGAAGGATGACGACAGGCGCGGTCGCGCTCTTAGCGTCGCGCTCATCCTGCATTTGTGGATCTCCAATTCGTCGAATGCTGGCGGACGTACAGGTCCACGATTAGCTACTGCTCCTATTGTCGTTGAAGAATCTGATCTTTGATATATGTCAGCCGACTGCATGATCCTCTCGTATAGTCGAAAGGAAGGCATTCGTGCGGAGTGAGAGAGGAGGTCGTCATGCTGCGGACGGCGAGCAATTGACCGGCGTCAACGCGGCTGCGTAGGATCGGAGCCTTTGATCTCATCGCTCGCCGGTAAGCCTATCGGTATTCTAGAATCAATCTCCGCGGTCAAAGCCGGGGCTTCGGCGAGGTGACGGCCAAGACGAACGGGCGTCCGGCCTCCCGCTTCGTCCCGCGACTTTCAAGGTTCCCCCGTCTTCGTCGTCGGGTTTCGGCGCTACCAGCGAGGAGCAGCGTGAAACAGATTATGGTTGCGACCGATGGCTCCGAGAGCGCGGGGCGCGCCGTGGACGTGGCGGTGGAGTTGGCGAAACTTGGCGGCGGTACTTTGCATGTCGTGAACGTCGCAACTGACATCCCCGAAGGGATATTGGACGAACTCACGCGCACTCCATCGATGGAGAAGTTCATCGGTGATGCTATCGATCAGCATTCTAAACAGATCCTCATGCGTGCGCGGGAACAAGCACTGGCCAAAGGCCTGAAGGCGGTTCAAACGCAACAGCTATGGGGTGACGCTGCTCAAACTATCTTGGACGCATCCCGGAGTTTGAAGGCGGACGCGATTGTTGTTGGAAGGCGCGGGTGTGGGAGATTCGCCGCTCTATTGCTCGGGAGCGTGTCACAAAAAGTGGCGAGCCTGTCGCCGAGCGTGGTCGTCGTGGTTCCATAGGGTCAGGACTCGTCGGCTTTGTAGATCCGGAGACTTTGCTATGGCGAATAAAGCTCATGTAATAGTCGCCGTCGCGCTCTGGGCGATGGCTTTACCGGCAACAGCACAAAATCCGCCGCCAACGCGGGCGAATGAAGCGCCGGCTTGGGTGGAACGAAGCAATGCCTATGCGCAGATACTGATCGGGGCAGAGGCGCCGTTCAATCCTGAGTCATTCTCTGACCTCGGCGTTCCAGGCTACGATGACCGTATCGTCGATTTGCGAACCGACCATGCGAAACGCTTCCGCGTAGCAGTTACTCACGCGAAATCTGAATTGCAGAAAAAGCTCAAGATCGAGCGCGATCCTAACGTGCGCGAAGATCTTGAAATCATGATCGGGACGGCAGCTGACGACATAGAAAGCAATGAATTGCAGGAACGGCTCGTCTTGCCTTGGACCGATACGCCTCGATTGGTATTTGAGGGCCTGCGCGGTCTCTTATCGGAGCAGACCGCCCCCGCACGGAGAGGGCACGCGCTCGATCGTCTCAAGCGATATGTGGGATTCGCCGCCAACACTGTTCCGCTGACGACGCTGGTAAGGCAGCGATATGTGGAGCGTGCGGGCGATGCCACGCTGCTACGTCCAGCCAGACCAGAGGTCGAGCAGGCTTTGCGAAATGCCGACACTTACATGATCGGAATCCGGAAACTATTCGCAGATTTCAAGATCGCGGGCGCGTCGAATGCTCTGGACGTCCTTGATAAGCAAACGAAGGAATATGCGCAGTGGGTCCGTTCTGAGGTGCTCCCTCAGGCTCGGACGGACATGAAGCTACCTCCAGCCTTGTATGCGGATGCGTTGAAGCGGACCGGTGTTGATATCGATGCGCCGTCTCTTATTCACAGGGCTGAATTGGAATTCGTCGAGACACGCGCAGCAATGCAACAGCTTGCGCCGCTGGTGGCTCGCGAGAAAGGCATCCAGGCAACCGATTACCGCGACGTGATTCGCGTGCTGAAGAAAGATTCGATCTCCCAAAGCGAACTCGAAAGCCATTATCGAAAAGTGATCGCGATGATCGACGGTATCATTCGCATGCAACGGATCGCCATGGTGCCAACTAGGCCGATGGCCATGCGTCTCGGAAGCGACGCTGAAAACGCCTCTCAACCCGCGCCGCATTTTTTGCCGGCACCTTTGATTGGAAATACTGGGCAGCAGGGAACCTTTGTTCTATCCGTCACCAATCCCGCGCTCGGCGCGGATGGCGCTTTCGATGATTTCAATTATCCAGCGGCCACTTGGACGCTGGCTGCTCACGAAGGCCGCCCTGGGCATGAACTACAGTTTACCGCGATGCTCGAAAGGGGCGTCTCACTCGCGCGAGCGCTTTTTGCCGCGAACTCAGTCAATTTGGAGGGGTGGGCGCTTTACGCCGAGGCGGAGATGATGCCCTACGAACCGCTCGATGGCCAGTTAATCGCGTTGCAATTTCGATTGTTCCGAGCGGCACGTGCGATGCTCGATCCAATGTTGAATCTGGGGTTGATCGATCGCGCGCGAGCAAGTGCTCTTCTGAGCAAGGATGCCGTGTTGTCGAATGCGATGGTGAGACAGGAACTCGACCGCTACGCTTTCAACAGTCCGGGGCAGGCGGCGAGTTACTTTTATGGTTATGCGCGTATCGAGGAGTTGCGGATGGAGACCGAAATCACTCTCGGGGATGCTTTCGATAGGTTCGCATTCAATAATTTCCTGCTTGAAGAAGGGCCGCTACCGCCAGCCCTGCTTGAGAAGGCAGTACTCAAGCGTTTCATTCCGGCCCAGACCGCAAAGCACTGAATGATGAGTTGTGCCGTATGCGCCTCCCTCGTTCGTGGAAGCGTGCCAGTCGGCGCGCTGGATGCGCAACTTGTCATCCCACTCTCACAAGCTTGAGGTATAGGCCGTGCTTTTGGACGGCGAGGGAGTGCACTGTTTGACCGCCGCCCGGGCTGGACACCCCTGTTTGGCCATAGTGCAAAGGGAGCGATCCTCTCTCCTTGGCCCAGTTCCCTAGCGCCGTTTGAGCCTGAAAAATGTCGACCGCGGCCCTTCCGCAAACCGGTCGATTTGCGAGCGTATGATGTCCTTCCAACAAAGATAGCCGAGCAATTCGTGTCCTCTCCTGTCGACGACGGGTACATGCGCGACATTGGCTGAATTCATCCGTTCGACGACGGTCTCCAGGTGCTCGTCGGGATGCGCTGTTATCGGCTTAATCCCGTCCATGAGCTGGTGAAGAGGAGTTGCCCTGTGATGGCGGTTCCGTCGCCACCTCATAACAATCGGCGGATCGAGTACGCCAAGGACGCGGCGATCATCATCGATGACGGGAAAGGTTGGGTGAACGGTCGCTGGATCGATGAGAAAGCAAGCGGCTTCACGCAGCGTCATTGATGCGGGAACCGTCTGTACATTCCTGGTCATAACGTCTTCGACACGGGTAAGCGCAAATGACCGGACATGATATTCACATAGGATGTGGTGTCCACGCCGCGCCAGACGCTCCGTCAAAATAGAGCGGCGCATCATCAAAATTGCGACGGTATAAGCTGCAATGCATGCCGCCATGATCGGCAAGAAGCAACCGGTTGCGCCGGTGAGTTCGACTGCGAAGAACGTCGCCGTCAACGGGATGCGCATCGTTCCGCCCATCGTCGCGGCCATAATAAGCAATGGCCAGAAACCCGCGCTCGCGGTTGGCATAATGACGGTCAGCGCCATGCCTGCGGCGCCACCGACGATAAGCAGAGGCGCGAGCACACCTCCGGATGTGCCGGATCCGAGCGCAATGCCCCAAATGCTCATTTTCACAAGCATCAGCGAAAGCGCACTTGCCGTTGTTAGATCACCCCTGAGCAGATGGTCGATGTTATCGTAGCCGACACTCAGCGCTCGTGGATCAATAAGTCCCCCTACACCGACGAATATGCCCCCAATCATTGGCCACCACATCCAGTGAATGGGCAGCTTTGAGAACAGGTCCTCAGTCATGTAGACGAGTTTCGTGAGGAGGCCCGAGAGAAGGCCCGCAATCAGACCTGCTGCGACCCAGCTCAGCAATCCTATGAGCGAAATCTGGACGCTGGCGGAGAATGGAAATAGGGGCGAGGGCATGTGCAGATAGGAGCGCTCGACAGCCGCGACCGTCGCAGCCACGGCGACGGGGATGAAGCTGCGAGGGGCCCACTCGAAAAGGAGGAGCTCTACTGCCAGCATAAGGGCCGCGATTGGAGTACCGAAGACTGTCGTCATCCCAGCCGCCGCGCCAGCCACGAGAAGCGTCTTTCTTTCGTTATCGCTGACGGGAAGCATCTGCGCGATAATCGAGCCGAGCGCCCCGCCAGTCATGATAATCGGACCTTCGGCCCCGAACGGGCCGCCCGTCCCAATCGAAATCGCAGACGAAATGGGCTTGAGAACAGCGACCTTGGGGCTGAGCCGCGAACGACCGAGGAGGATCGCCTCAAGGGCCTCCGGTATGCCGTGGCCCCGAATTTTCTCGCTTCCGTAGCGCGCCATCAGGCCGATGATCAGCGCTCCCGCAACCGGAATCAAAATCGAGATGAAGCCGAGATGCAACTCACCGATCGCGCGAGGGGCAAACGACCACTCGCCAAAATACGCCACGTTCGTGCAAAGACGAATGAGCGCGATTAACGCGACGCCGGCGCCGACACTGATTGTCGCGACGGCTACGGCTATTGCCGCAATCCACAACACCCTAGGCTCGGCTGTAAAGTCGCCGCGCGAACGGTCTATTTCCAGGGGCCTCATGATGCCTTCTCAAACCAGTATTTCGAACTTTGTGCGGCGAATTAATATCGCAATACGATATAATTGCAATGCTCGAAACCGCCACCCGAAAGCAGGAGAAGCGAAACACGCCAGCCCAGCACGGTTGACCATTTCCGCGGGCACCCTATTCTGCTCTGGAGGGGCAATAGGACGCGCTGGCAGGGGTGGTTCGTGGGCGAAAGTCATAGGAAACACGGAGGATCTCGTAAACGGACAGCAAAGGCCAAAAGCACGTCCGTGAAGAAAGCCGATTACGAGGCCCTTGCCGAATTTCGCTATGCACTTCGAAAATTTCTGGCCTTCAGCGAGAATGCGGCATCCCGAGCTGGCCTCACGCCGCAACAGCATCAAGTGCTTCTCTCGATCAAGGGCGCGCCAGAGACGGATTGGCTTAGCATCAGCCAAATTGCGGAGCGTCTGCTTCTTCGACACCACACCGCGGTCGAGCTGGTTGACCGTCTGGTTGCTCTCGGGCTGGTCATTCGCATCGCGGATTCCGAGGACGGGCGGCGGATACAGGTACACGTGACGAAAGATGGCGAAGAGCGGTTGAGCGCGCTTTCGGCCAGTCACATCGAGGAAGTCAAGAATATCCAACCGACCCTGCGCAAGCTTTTGAAGCAGTTCCAGCGCAGTGGCCGCGAATAAGTGAAGGGCGGCGTTCGAAAAAACCCGGATGCGCGAGAGAGCACATCCGGGCCATCGAGCGCGTCCGCCCTCTAGGACGAAAAGCGGACGGAGCCTCTTGTTATCAGTCGCCGCGCCGGAAATATAGGTCGCATTACGATATTAGTGTGCCTAAAGAGCCCAGTGTTTCCGCTCAGGGACAATTTATCTCTTGGCCAGAGCGGCAAGATCGCCTTTAAGTTCGATGGGCCAAAATGCTGATTTTCCCATGCGGAACATCCTCCCGGCTCTCTCAGAGCAAAACCATTGTTCGCTAACGAACAAGTGCGATAACAGACTTCTGCTCGTTGAGAAGCAACACTTGCTTCACCCTGCTGCGGGTCCGCCGTCGATGGTGAGATCATCGCGCGACAGGTCGCTCCCGGAAAGCGGGAGTTGATCAGAAGTCGGCAGCGCAGATATCTTCGCTTAACCGAATCGCCTGTTGGGCTTCTCGACCGCTTCTCGTAGATCGCGCTGTAGAGCACCGGACAAATTGGAGAAGAGAATTGCTGCGCACGTTCGTCGTCGCCTTGGCAGCCGTGCTCGCGAGTTTCTTTACACATGCCGATGCTTACGCGAGCGAGGGTGACGCCGATGGCGCGGCACTTTGGGCAGCCGGATCCAAGGCATACAACGAAGGAAACCTGACGGAGGCTCGGGATCTGCTATCGCGCGCCGCGAATGCCGGCAATGCACCGGCAATGAACCTCTTGGGTGAGATCCTGCAGAAAGGATTTGGTGGCAGCGCAGATCTGCCGGCAGCTCGAGCCTGGTATGAAACGGCGGCAATGAGTGGCGGTCTTTCAGAAGCAATGTTCAGTCTCGCCATGATGCTCCGCAACGGCGAAGGCGGCCCGAAAGATTTACCCTCTGCTCGGTCGTGGTTTGAGAAAGCAGCCAACGCCGGTAGCGTTCCGGCCATGGATTGGATGGGATATCTTTCTCAGGATGGCGAGGGCGGTCCGCAAGATTTCGCGACGGCTCGATTGTGGTTTCAACGTGCCGCTGATCACGGCGACGCCAACGGCCTGTACAGAATAGGCTACTATTTTGAAACTGGGACGGGCGGGGCGGCAGACCCCCGAGCTGCGCGCGAAATGTATCACAAGGCCGCTGAAAAAGGCCTCGTTCGCGCAATGACCTATTACGCCAAAGCTTTGTATGACGGGACAGGGGGGCGAAAGGATTTAAGTGGAGCTCGCGATTGGGCTCAAAAGGCGGCTGAAAAAGGTGATGCCGACGCCATGGGCATGCTTGCAACGATCTATGCGCACGGGCAAGGCATTTCAGTGAATTATGCATTCGCACGTACATGGGCCAAGAGTGCGTCTGAAGGCGGTTGTTCGTTTGCGATGCCTCTTTATGGCTTTCTTCTCGAAAAGGGTTTGGGCGGCTCTAAAAATCTTCCCGAGGCACGGCAATGGTACGAGAAGGCAGCAGAAGCGGGCGATCGCATCGGCATGTACGATTACGGCATCGCGTTACTCCAGGGAAAAGGTGGTCCCCGCAAGATCAAGGACGGCCGTGCGTGGCTCAAGAAAGCCGCCGATCTGGGAGACCCTGACGCTAAGAGATACTTCGCGCACAATCGTCGTAGCGGCCGACCGGCCGTTCGAAAACCTTCCTATGAATCGCCCTTTGGAGGACTTCTGCCCTTTTGAGTATCATTGCGGCTTTTCGGCCCGACAGCAGACCGGAAACGCGTGATCTCGGCGTTCTCCTCGCACGTGCTGGGCTGCGGCTCTGAACCTCTTATCGTTTCAAACCGGTGCCCGGACCAGCCGGATTCGACATCGCACCATTCGACGTCCCTCCCGACACCGACGGGCTATTGAAGTCCCGCAGCGGCGCCGGGTAAGTCGATGTCGCAGCCCCAGTGCTGCTCCCACTTGTTCCTGTGCCAATTCCATTTGATTGCGACGACGGTCTGGTGGTGGAACCAGGCGAGACGGCGCTGTTGCCGTAGGTGCCCGCGCTTGGCCCAGAAGATGGCGCGGTGCGAGTCTGCGCCCAGGCGGGGAAAGCCACGACAAGCCCCGCGGCCGCGATAAAGAGTAGCTTCATGTTAGGTCTCCTTCACGAGCTTCACCTGAGAACTCGCCTCGAAGAAGTCGGTTGCATATATTGAAGGAGTGCGCAGTGTTCGAACGTAAGCCCATTTATCCTATGGAGGCGAAGCTTGAGGCTGAGCTTCCTGCTGGACCTGGCTGGCTTTATGAGCCGAAGTGGGACGGCTTCCGTTGTCTGGCCTTCAAAGACGGAACTTCGGTTGATCTCCAGGGCAAATCCGGAAAATTCCTGACCGTTTACTTTCCCG
>CAYYDL010000039.1:0-4211 GCA_964470545.1 uncultured Hyphomicrobium sp.
CGGCTCGCGAAGGACGTCTTCAGCGTTGGCGACGAAATGGCGGAAGTGCCGTCCTACGCCGACATCATCGATCTCATTGTCGCGCTGGCGCGGGGCGGCCATATTCAACTTGTCGAGACGTTCGCAGAGCGGATTGCGGCGCAGGTGCTTGCGGACAAGCGCGTCACCGCCGTCAGGGTCATGCTGGAAAAGCTCGAACGCGGACCGCTTAGGGGCGTTGAGATCATCCGGCCGGCAACACGAGCCGCTGCGCGCGAGTTCGGTCGTGGTTGACCGCAATACGAGGGGCGACCGCCCGCTCGTGATCAAGGTCGGCGGCAGCCTCGCCGAGACGGGTCGGCTTGCATCGATACTCGCCATTATCGGTAGTGCGCGCGTTCCCGTGGTGGTCGTCCCGGGTGGTGGCCCATTCGCGGACGCCGTGCGAAACCTGCAGACAGAGTTGCAATTCGATGACGCTGTTGCCCACCGTCTTGCGATGCTGGCGATGGAGCAGATGGCGGAGTTCATCGTTTCACAGCATGTCGGAATGCGGGTGGCTCGCTCGCTCGACGACATTTCGGACGCGGTGATGGATGGACTGATTCCCGTCTGGGCGCCGTTGCTGATGATCGGCGACGACGAGAGCATCACCGCCAGTTGGTCTGCGACATCGGACAGTCTCTCCGCGCGTCTCGCGGAAATCCTGGCCGCGCGGCTCGTGCTTTTGAAATCGGTCAATGTCACGCATGACGCGACAGCAGATGAATTGGCGCGGAGTGGTGCCGTCGATGCGCTTTTCCCGGAGATTGCTGCAAGGACGAACCTTTCCTGGACCGTATTCGGGCCGGAAGATGACGCAGCGCTTTCGTCGCTGCTCACTGGTGAGGGAAACGCCTGATGCCTCGTATCGTTGAAACGATCGTCACGACTTTCAATGCCAAGGGGGAGGCGTATATCGCGCCGCTTGGTTTGATCGATGATGGCGAGCACTGGGTCATCGCGCCCTTCAGGCCATCGACGACCCTGGAAAATCTACGCATCAATCCGTTTGCGGCGGCGAGCCATACGGACGATGTCCGGGTTTTTGCAGGCGCCGTGACCGGGCGCAAGATTTGGCCGCTACTGCCGACGCGCACGATCAAGGGCGAGCGACTTGCCGATTGCATCTCGCATTGGGAACTCAAGGTCGAGCAGGTCGTCGAAGACGAACAGCGGCCGCGCTTTCTGTGCTCGATCGTCGATGAAGAGATGCACCGGGCCTGGGAAGGCTTCAATCGCGCGCAGGCCGCCGTGATCGAGCTTGCCGTTCTGACGACGCGTCTCCACATGCTGCCTGCCGAGAAGGTCGAGAGTGAACTCAAGTATCTCGAGATTGCAATTTCCAAGACGGCCGGTCCGCGCGAGGAAGAGGCCTGGGAATGGCTGATGGAGAAAATCGCGGCGTGGCGCCAGAAGCGTTTCGATCAGCAGACGTCATGAAGCCGGATGAGCATCCGAAGTTTTCGTTCGTCAAGGCCATACGAGATGCGATCGACGACATGTCGTTCGCCAAGCTGACGCTTGGAAAGTTTCGCGGAGAGGGCGAAGAGCGAAAAGCCGTTGCGACGCTTGTCGTCATCAAAGACAGGCCGCAGATGAAGTTCGTCACGAGTTTTCCGCGCAAGGATGAGACGAAGACGTTCGCGATTGATGAAGGTATTGAATTCATTGCGAGGCTCGTCGGCAAACAGTACATGAGTGCGACGCTCTTCACGAGTCGGCGCGATGTTCGCATCGAGTACAGCCGCAAGGGCGTGCCACGCTTGTCCGTGGGCAAAGCGACATCGGCGTTGTCAGCGCCCCAACCGCACGATCGGCAAAAAGCGTACCTCGTTCCGCCGGACCGACCCTATCTCCACGCGCTGGGTGTCGCGGATCGCGAGGGGCGGGTCAAGCCGACAATGCAGGGAAAATATCGCCAGATCTGCCGCTTTATCGAAATAGCGGACGATTTAATCGCGGAAAGCGCATTCGAAAATGGCGCGCCTATTACCGTCATCGATATCGGATCGGGCAAGGGGTATCTGACATTTGCGTTTTACGATTACGTCACGACGGCACTTGGCCGCGCGTGCCAGACGATGGGCATAGAGCTTCGTCCCGATCTCGTCGATCTCTGCAATCATCTCGCGCAAGATCTCACTTTTGGTGGGTTGTCATTCGTCGCTGAGGAAGCGGCACGCGCCGCAGCGGACACCGTTGATGTCGTCATTGCGCTTCACGCGTGCGATACGGCGACCGACGATGCGATGGCGTTCGGTATAAAATCCGGGGCGCGGCTCATTCTTTCGGCGCCCTGCTGTCAGCATGAAATTGCGCCGCAGATCAGAGATACGGGCGAAGGACTCAAGGGGTTGATCAAATATCCGCTTTTGAAGCAGCGGCAGGCCGATCTCGTGACGGATGCGGCGCGCGCGCTTTTGCTCGAAGCGTCGGGCTACAAGGTTAGGTTGATCGAATTCGTTTCGACTGAACACACGTCGAAAAACATTTTAATCGCGGCAGTGAAATCCTCAAGCGTTGATCGTACTGCTGCACGTCAGCAATTCCAGGCATTGCAGACGACAATCGGCTTTTCGACGCATCATCTCGCGTCACAACTCAAGGATGCCGATTAAGCGCATAGGACTTTTGGGCACCGCCTCATTTGTTGCTCACTGCCGTGAAATGCAGGTAAAGGGAACCCGGCCGGATTTGATCTGTTTGTATCCGGTTACCCCCCAAATTGAGCAATACCCAAGAGAAGGCAGAATTCGATGACAGAAGTCTCCCGTATCGTACGCCTCGCATGTGCCGCGACGGCCATTGCGCTCGCCACGGCCGTGCCTGCAAGTGCTGGCCACGACGTGGTCCGAGATGATCCGGCTATCGTCGCTGAGAGACTGCACCACATGGGCTTCGTCGAATGGCGCAAGCTTCGTTGGGATCACGGCTATTGGAAGATCGACGACGCGCGTCGCATGAACGGCCATGTCTATGATCTGATGATTGAAGCGGGTTCGTTCGACCTCGTCCGTCTGAAGCGTGAGCGCGGCTGAGCCGCACGGACGCTCAAAGCGTTTTTATCGGCCGCGACGGAAACGTTGCGGCCGATTTTATTTGTCTTGAAGAAGGGCGACCGCGACCGCAGGCGCGCAGCGTGTCGCCCAAAGCCGCTGGTCTTGGGGTGCTTCGATCAGGTCACCGAACGAAATGGATCGACGGCCGAGGCGGACCGCGATTTGCGCCACCGTTTCTGCTCCAACCCCAGCGGTGACAACGCATTCGACGTCGGTGCCCGGACGCGACAAAACCTGCAGCGCGCCGTCATGGATTGATCTGAGCTGGCGTTCCGCGACATAGGCCGCCGAGACTTGCCATGTCGCGAGATGGCGTATCTCCACGTCGCGTCCGAAACCGCGCGCGAACCGGGCGAGGCTTTCCTCTTGCGATTTTCCGCGTCCATCCGTCGTCGCATGGTGATCAACGTCCTCGGGCAGCGTTCCCAGGACGCGGCGGACGTCGGCCATCGTCGCGAACGCATCGCGCGCCAGGCCTTGCCATTGGCCCGCAAGAGGAGCGCGTGTGGCGACGGAAGGTACCGGCGTTCTGGTCAGGCCCGTGTAAACGAGTTCTCCCGTTTGCAGCCGTGCGGCGTCCGTCAGGCCCAGTCGCCGATCGCATGCGATGATGTCGGTCGTCGTCGAGCCCATATCGATGAGCAGCGCGCCCGATCGTCGCCGCGCGACGAGTGCGGCCGTCGCAAGAAAATTCGCAGACGCGATAGAGAGCGGATCTCCGCATGCACTTTGCGGTGATGCGAAACCCTTGAGACCCATGTAAATCCGGAGCGTGCCGTGGAGACGCTCTTGCAAGCGTTGAACGAGCGCGAGGACACCTGCTTCCCGGCTTTCGAAAATCTCTGTCAGCTCTGCGGTCATCGTGATTGCGAAGGTCTCGCCGCCTGAGATAATGGCTTCGGCGTCGCGAAGGGCGACATCTAGGTGATCGAGACCTCGCCAGAGCGGGCAGGCGATCTGGCCCACCGCAATGAGGCGCGAATCTTCAACACGCGCGACCTTTAAATGCGCGCCGCCGACGTCCAGACCGATCGTTGCCTTTGCCATTTGTAACTTCGCCGCTGCCGGGACACCCGTGATACACTGGGGGTGGCAGGAGGCAAGCGGTGGACGTCATTCCGGTTATCGATG
>CAYYDL010000040.1:0-4827 GCA_964470545.1 uncultured Hyphomicrobium sp.
CGACGACATTTTCGGTCTTGAGGTCCGCAACGATCTCATTCACCGCATGGTGCGCTATCAGACGCTGAAGCGCATGGCCGGCACACATCACGCCCAGGATCGCTCGGAAGTCGCGGTCACGGGCAAGAAGATGTACAAGCAGAAGGGCACCGGCGGTGCGCGTCACGGCGACAAGTCGGCTCCGCAGTTCCGCGGCGGCGGCAAGGCGTTCGGGCCGAAGCCGCGCTCGCACGCGATCGATCTGCCGAAGAAGGTCCGCGCCCTCGCGCTTCGGCACGCGCTCTCGTCGAAGGCGAAAGCCGGCGAGATCGTGGTGATCGACAAGGCGACGTCGTCGGAAGGCAAGACGTCATCGCTGAAGGCGCAGTTTGCCAAGCTGGCCCTTGAGAACGCGCTGATCATCGATGGTGCCGAGCTCGAGGTGAACTTCGCCCGCGCCGCGCGCAACATTCCAAATATCGACGTGCTCCCGATCCAGGGCATCAACGTCTACGACATCCTTCGTCGTAAGAAGCTGGTGTTGACGCGGGCCGCCGTCGCAGCGCTGGAGGCGCGCTTCAAATGACGATCAAACGCTCCGCATACGACGTCATCGTCGCGCCGGTCATCACGGAGAAGGCGACGCTCGCCTCCGAAGCCAATCAGGTGATCTTCAAAGTGAAGCCTGACGCGACGAAGACCGAGATCAAGTCAGCGGTTGAAGGCCTGTTCAAGGTCAAGGTGAAGGCCGTCAACACGATCGTCCGCAAGGGCAAGCAAAGAACGTTCAAGGGCATCAAGGCCCTCTTGAGCGATACGAAGAGGGCGGTTGTCACCCTCGAGGAAGGCCATTCCATCGACGTGACGACGGGGCTCTGAGGAAAGATCATGGCGCTTAGGACATACAACCCAACTTCGCCCGGACGTCGTCACCTGATTCAGGTCGATCGTTCGACGCTCTGGAAGGGCAAGCCGCTGAAGACGCTCGTCGAGGGCAAGACGAAGACCGGCGGTCGCAACAGCGATGGCCGTATCACGTCGCGCCACATCGGCGGCGGCGCCAAGCAGGCGTATCGCAAGATTGACTTCCGCCGTCGGAAGTTCGATGCGCCGGCCAATGTCGAGCGCTTGGAATACGATCCGAACCGCACCGCGTTCATCGCCCTCATCAAGTATGAGGACGGCACGCAAGCTTACATCCTGGCGCCGCAGCGCCTGGGCGTAGGTGATACGGTCGTCGCAGGTCCGAAGGTTGACGTGAAGCCCGGCAACGCGATGCCGCTTTCGGCGATGCCGATCGGCACGATCGTGCATAATGTCGAAATGAAGCCGGGCAAGGGCGGTCAGGTCGCACGTTCGGCAGGTTCGTTCGTTCAGCTCGTCGGCCGTGACTCAGGCTATGCCGTTCTGAAGCTCAACTCTGGCGAGACGCGCAAGGTCAGCGCCGAGTGCATGGCGACCGTTGGCGCGGTTTCGAACCCGGACCATATGAATACCGTTGTCGGCAAGGCTGGCCGCACGCGCATGCTGGGCCGTCGTCCGACGGTTCGCTCGATCGCGATGAACCCGGTCGATCACCCGAACGGCGGTCGTACGAAGGGCGGCAAGCACTGGGCGACGCCTTGGGGCAAGCCGACGAAGGGCTTCAAGACACGCAAGAACAAGACGACCACGAAATATATCGTCCGCTCGCGCCAGAAGGCGAAGAAGAAGTAGTAGCGGCGCACTGAAGGAGATTCGACTTTGACACGTTCAGTATGGAAAGGTCCGTTCGTCGACGGCTACCTCCTCAAGAAGGCGGAGAAGTCGCGTTCGTCCGGCCGCAACGAGGTGATCAAGATCTGGAGCCGCCGCTCTACGATCCTCCCGCAGTTCGTCGGCCTGACCTTCGGCGTGCACAACGGCCAGAAGCACATTCCCGTAAACGTGACGGAAGACATGATCGGGCACAAGTTCGGTGAATTCGCGCCGACCCGTATCTTCCACGGACACGGTGGCGACAAGAAAGCGGTGAAGAGATAATGGGCAAGCCAAGTCATCAGCGCCGCCTCGCTGACACCGAGGCTCAAGCGGTTGTAAAATCGCTGCGCATCTCGCCGCAGAAGCTGAACCTCGTCGCCGGTCTGATCCGTGGCAAGAAGGTCGATCAGGCGCTTGCTGAGCTCGAGTTCAGCGAGAAGCGCATTGCGGGTGATGTCCGCAAGTGCGTGATGAGCGCCGTTGCGAACGCCGAAAACAACCACGCGCTCGACGTCAATGATCTGATCGTCGCCGAGGCCTACGTCGGCAAGAACCTGGTCATGAAGCGCTTTCACGCTCGTGGTCGCGGTCGTGGCGCAGCGATCCTGAAGCCTTTCTCTCAGTTGACCGTCGTCCTCCGTCAGGTCGAGGAAGAAAAGACCGAGAAGAAGAAAGCCGCAAAGAAGTCCGCGTCGAAGTCCGCCGCGGCCAAGGAGGCCAAGTAATATGGGTCAGAAAGTCAATCCCGTCGGCCTCCGCGTTGGCATCAATCGGACCTGGGATAGCCGCTGGTTCGCTGCACGTGGCGAATACGGCCGGCTGCTTCACGAAGACCGTGCGATCCGCGCTCACATCATGAAGGAACAGCGCGAGGCCGGCATCTCGAAGGTCGTCATCGAGCGTCCGCACAAGAAGTGCCGCGTCACCGTCATGACGGCACGCCCCGGCATTCTAATCGGCAAGAAGGGCGAGAAGATCGAACGCCTCCGCGCCGATCTCGCGAAGCTCACGAACTCGGAAGTTCACCTGAACATCCTCGAGATCCGGAAGCCCGAGATCGACGCCACGCTGATCGCCGAAGGCATTGCCCAGCAGCTCGAGCGCCGCGTCGCGTTCCGCCGTGCGATGAAGCGCGCCGTCCAGTCGGCGCTTCGTCTCGGCGCCGTCGGCATTCGGATCAACGTTGCTGGCCGGCTCGGCGGTGCTGAAATCGCTCGTACCGAATGGTACCGCGAAGGCCGCGTGCCGCTGCACACGCTGCGCGCCGACATCGACTTCGGCTACGGCGTCGCGCGCACGGCGTACGGCATCATCGGCATCAAGGTTTGGGTGTTCAAGGGCGAGATCATCGAGCACGATCCGATGGCCTCCGACAAGAAGCTGACCGAAATGCAAGAGAGCGGCGCTCCGCGTCCGCGTCGTGACGACGGCGACCGTCAGGATCGCCGTGACCGTCGTCCCGGCCGCGGTGGTCGCGGTGGCGGCGGACGTGGTCCGGGTGGTGGTGCAGGCGGTGGCGGCAATGCCCCAGCAGCCTCGGATACCACCCCGTCGACGCCCGAAGCGTAAGGAATTCAGAGGCACCTCATCATGTTGCAACCGAAACGGACGAAGTTCCGCAAACAGTTCAAGGGCCGCATTCACGGCGCCGCCAAGTCGGGCACGACGCTCGCTTACGGCGAAGTGGGGCTGAAGGCCATGGAGCCGGAGCGCTTGTCCGCGCGCCAGATCGAAGCCGCGCGCCGCGCGATTGCCCGTCACACAAAGCGTGCCGGACGCATGTGGCTGCGCATCTTCCCGGACGTGCCGGTGTCGAAGAAGCCCGCTGAAGTTCGCATGGGTTCCGGCAAGGGTTCGCCCGAGCTCTGGGTGGCGCGCGTGAAGCCTGGCCGGATCATTTTCGAGCTCGGCGGTTTGAACCAGCAGGTTGCGAAAGAGGCCTTGATCCTTGGCGCTGCGAAGCTGCCGATCAAATGCCGCGTCGTGACGCGTATCGAATAGGCGAGGTGAGGAACAGTCATGGCCGAAGATTTCAAGGGCATGTCGATCGATCAGCTCGACGACCAGCTGGCGAAGCTCAAGAAGGAGCAGTTCAACCTGCGCTTCCAGCGGGCGTCCGGTCAGCTTGAGAACACCGCGCGCATCCGGCTTGTTCGCCGTGACATCGCGCGCATCAAGACCGCAGCCGTTGCTCGGCGCGGTGGCAGCGTCAAAAAAGGCGCGTAAGGGAGAACGAGATTATGCCGAAGCGCGTGCTGCAGGGTGTTGTGGTTTCCGACAAGAACGACAAGACCATCGTCGTTCAGGTCGAGCGTCGCTACACCCATCCGCTGCTGAAGAAGACGGTGCGCCGTACGAAGAAGTACCACGCCCACGACGAGAAGAATTCGTTCAAGGTTGGCGACCAGGTCGAAATTCAAGAGACCCGGCCGATCTCCAAGAACAAACGTTGGATTGCAATCGCGACTTGAGGCATAAGCCTCGCTTCGCTTTGGCGTCGAACGCTGACGTAGAGCGCCTTTCAGGCCGTCGGAGAGTTGGGCATTGCCCCAAGACCCCGCGAGCAGGTCAGGCAAATGGTAAAGATGGGCTCCGAGAGTACGCTCTTGAAGCCGTGAGAGAAGGAACGACGCGATGATCCAGATGGAGAGCAATCTCGACGTCGCCGACAATTCGGGCGCGCGCCGCGTTCAGTGCATCAAGGTGCTGGGCGGCTCGAAGCGCAAGTATGCAACGGTGGGTGACACCATCGTGGTCTCCGTCAAGGAGGCGATCCCGAAGGGCCGCGTCAAGAAGGGCCAGGTTATGAAGGCCGTCATCGTGCGCGTCGCGAAGGGCATCCGCCGCGCCGACGGCTCGCTGATTCGCTTCGATCGCAACGCCGCGGTGCTGGTGAACGCCAACGGCGAACCCGTCGGCACCCGCATCTTCGGACCCGTGACGCGCGAGCTTCGCGCCAAGAACCACATGAAGATCGTATCGCTTGCGCCGGAGGTCCTCTGATGTCGGCTTTTAAGATCAAGAAGGGCGACAAAGTCGTCGTTCTCGCCGGCCGCGATAAAGGCAAGAGCGGTGAGGTGATCCGGATTTTCCCGAAAGAGAACCGCG
>CAYYDL010000041.1:0-4453 GCA_964470545.1 uncultured Hyphomicrobium sp.
CGTATTTCTCGATGAGCACCGTGTCGCCGAACTTCCACTCCTCCGAATAGAGCTGCTGCGGCGGGTGGCGCTGGTCTTCTTTAACGATGAGCACACCGAAGGAAGAGCCCTCCCCCGGCGGCTTCACGACGTAGGGCGGCGCCATGACGTGCTTCTCCAGCGCCTCGCCACGTGTCACCAAAGTGGCATCAGCAACGGGCACTCCGCTGAGCTTCATGATATCCTTCGCCCGCTCCTTGTGCATGGCGAGCGCCGACGCCAGCACGCCGGAGTGGGTGTACGGAATGCCGAGCAATTCCAGCAGTCCCTGGACGCAGCCGTCTTCGCCGAATTTGCCATGAAGCGCATTGAAGCAGACGTCGGGTTTCAACTCCTGCAACTTGCTTCCAACATCCCGGTCGACGTCGATCTCTGTGACCGTATAGCCCTCCTGCAGCAGCGCTTCACCCACGGCGACGCCCGAATTCAGGCTCACCTCGCGCTCGGCGGAAAGTCCGCCTTTCAAAACGGCGACGTGATGGCGTGTGCGCGCAGGGACCGGGCCGAGTGTGTTCATGTCTGGCTCTCTTGGAGATTGAATGACGGCATGTCGGAGGGGCGCGCGCCGCCACTTTTCCTCTTCCCCTTACGGGGAGGGGTTAGGGGTGGAGGTACGACATACCCGATGAACTTCGAAATTTGCGCGGAGATGTTCACCCCACTCCCGTCCCCTCTCTGTCGAGGGGAGGAGAGAAGAGGCACCGAAAATTTTTCGATCGACTCAAATATAGCGCCCATCTGATCAGCGCTGTTCGGCATCGGCGCGTTCGCCCGCGAGCGCTTCCCCGACAGGACGCCCGGGCTTCGGAACGCCGAGCCGGATGATTTCCCAATCGAGCGTGACGCCGGACGTCTCGCGGACACGCGCGCGCACCGTCTCGCCAAGCCTTTCGACGTCTTCACCTGTCGCCTGATTGTCGTTGATCAGAAAGTTGCAGTGCATCTCCGAAACTTTCGCGCCGCCGACACGCAACCCGCGACACCCGGCTTGATCGACGAGCTTCCAGGCACTGTGCCCTGGAGGATTCTTGAAAGTCGATCCGCCCGTGCGCTCTTTGATCGGCTGATTCTTCTCGCGGTATTCGGCGACCTCATCCATTTCTTTCAGAATTTCGGCAGATTCGCCCGGCTCGCCAGCAAACGTCGCCTCGGTGAAAATCCAATCCTTCGGAATTCCGGAATGCCGATAGGTGAACCCCATGTCTTCGAGCGAAAGCACATGAACGGCCCCGCTCGGATCAACCGCGCGAGCACCGACCAGACAGTCTTTGGTCTCGCGTCCGTGCGCGCCGGCATTCATGCGTAACGCCCCGCCGATAGACCCCGGAATTCCGCGATAGAACGCAAGGCCGCGAATGCCTGCTTCCGCCGCAGCCCGCGCAACCTTTACGTCGGGAACGGACGTTCCCACGCGCAGTCGATGCCCGTCCTCGACGTTGATTTCGGAAAAGCCGCGCCCGAGCCGAACGACCACCCCCGGCACGCCGCCGTCCCGCACGAGCAGGTTAGAGCCGAGACCGATCACGTAGGCCGGAAGATTCCCCGGCTTGTGCTTGAAGAAGTATGCGAGATCGGCTTCGTCCGCCGGCATGAACAACACCTGCGCTGGACCGCCGACGCGAAACCACGTGACATCGGCAAGAGACGCATTCGCGCTGAGCTTGCCGCGAAGCTCCGGCATCGCCGCTTTGAGCTCTGCGGTGATGTCCGTGAACATCACCCGGCGCTCCCCGTGCGCTTTGGTTCCTCCGCGAGCCACGCGGGTAGTGCATTTGCCCACTCGGTCGAATTACCGGCGCCGAGACAAATGACGAGATCGCCCGGCTGCGCAATGCGCCTGATCGCGGGCGCGAGAAGGCTTGGATCGTCGACGGCTTCGGCCGGACGATTGCCAACGGTGCCGATGCGTTCGGCAAGCGCGCGACTGTCGATCCCGGCAATCGGACTTTCGCCCGCCGTGTAAAGCGGCGCCACGAGGACGCTGTCGGCATCATTGAAGCAGCGTGCGAATTCGTCCATGAGATCCCGCACGCGAGTGTAACGATGTGGTTCGACGATGGCGATCACACGGCCTTTGGTGCCGCCGCGAGCCGCCGCAAGCACGGCCGCGATCTCGGCGGGATGGTGCCCGTAATCGTCGTAGATCGAGACGCCGTTCCATTCGCCCGTGAACTGGAACCGTCGTTTGACGCCCGAAAACCCGGCCATCGCCGCTTTGACCTTGGCATCAGGCAAGCCCGCGTGCGTCGCGACCGCGATTGCCGCCAAAGCATTGAGTGCGTTGTGCGCTCCGGGAATCGGCACCGCCCAGTCCTGAAGGACCCGCGCCCCGCCTTTGACGCGAGCGGCAAGCGTCGCATCGAAATGCGTCGTATTACCGAAGATTCGAACCGACGTCAGTCGGAGATCGGCATCATCGCTCTGGCCATAGGTCAGCAGACGTCGGCCGTCGGCCCGGAGATTTAAATGCTGCACCATCTCGCGCACGACCGGATGATCGATGCACGCGACCGCCAGACCGAAAAATGGGATGTTGCGCAGAAAGGCTTCGTATTCCCGGTGCATTGCTTCGACCGAGCCGAAATAATCGAGGTGCTCGGGATCGATATTGGTGACGATGCCGATTTCAGTCGGCAATCGCGTGAAGGTGCCGTCGCTCTCGTCGGCCTCGACGATCATCCATTTGCCCTGCCCGAGCCGCGCGTTCGAACCCCACGCGTTGATGATGCCGCCCGTGATGACTGTCGGCTCTTCGCCTGCCTCGGTGAAAATATGCGAGAGAAGCGATGTCGTCGTCGTTTTGCCGTGCGTCCCAGTGACAGAGATCGTCGAATAAAGCCGCATCAGCTCGGCAAGCATTTCCGCACGGCGGATGACCGTCAGCCCCTTTTGCCGCGCCGCGACGAGCTCCGGATTGAGCGCCTTCACAGCGGTCGAGATCACGACGTAACGCGCGCCGATGAGGTTCACCGGATCATGTCCAACGAAAACACGAATGCCTTTCGCGCGGAGCCGTTTGACGTTGGCATTCTCTTTCTGATCGGAGCCCTGAACGGTATAGCCCTTGGCGACCAGAATTTCTGCGATGGCGCTCATGCCGATGCCGCCGATCCCAATGATGTGGAATGGCCCGATATCGCGCGGCATTTGCATGGACGGAAGATCCTTCGATGTCTCTAACTCGCGCGCCGGCTCAACAAGATGCAGGTCCCTCAATGCTCACGCCCCGGACCAGATTTACGCCCTTCTGCTAAAGCCAGCGTAAAATCGGCTAAATTCCGGACAGCATCGGGGCGCCCCGCGGTTTTAGCCGCCTGGGCCGCCGCTGCAAGAGCGTCCGGCACCGGAAGCAGCCTTTCCAATTCGTCTGCGAGGCGTTCCGGAGACAGATTTCGCTGTTCGATGCACCACGCCCCTCCTGATTCGGCAAGGCGTCGGGCATTATTGAGCTGATCGTTGTCGAGCGCATGCGGCAACGGTACCAGGATGGATGGCCGACCCATCACCGTCAGTTCCGCAACCGTCGAGGCCCCCGCCCGGCCGATCACGAGATGCGCGGCCGCCATCCGCGCCGGAAGATCGGTAAAAAACGGCGCGATTTCGGCGCTGATATTTGCTTCCGAATAGGCATCGCTGACCCGCTCGATATCCTCCTCGCGTGCCTGCTGAACGACGCGGAGACGCGACCGGATATCATCAGGAAGGGCAAAAAGTGCGAGCGGCACGGTATCGGAGAAAAATCGCGCGCCCTGGCTCCCGCCGAAAATGAGAAGCCGAATGACGCCGTCCACCGTCGGAGCTTCGTAAGGGCGTACGGCCTCATCCATCACAGCCTGGCGCACCGGATTTCCCGTCAACACGACCTTTTCAGTGAGCTTGTCATCGATGAACTTCGTGCGTTCGAACGACGTAGCGATCGCCGTGACCTGCCTGGCGAGAAGCTTGTTCGCCCGCCCGAGCACGGCGTTCTGCTCGTGAATAGCCGTCGGAATACCTCTGAGCCTCGCGGCGACAAGCGGCGGATAAGTCGGATACCCTCCAAACCCGATGACCGCCGCTGGTTTCACGCGGCCCAGAATTCCGAAAGCCGCCTTCGTTCCGCGGGCCAATGCCAGCATCGTCTTCGCGATCTCGCCAGGTGAACGCGACGCCAAAGTTGCCGACGGAACCTGATAAACGTCACGGGCTGGAAATCCGCCGCCATAACGATCGCCCCGCATGTCCGTCATCAGATCAACGACGATATCGCGACGCTTCAATTCTTCAGCCAGAGCGAACGCCGGAAAGAGATGTCCGCCCGTTCCCCCCGCGGCAAGCATGATTGATCGCGCGCCTGCCATTACATCTCGCTCATCGTGTTGGAGTTTGTCCTCCGATTTGTACGTCCTCGATCGCCGGAATCCAGCGCGGCTTT
>CAYYDL010000042.1:0-2829 GCA_964470545.1 uncultured Hyphomicrobium sp.
TCGTCGCCTGCTCTTGGGTTTCGACTCCCTCGGCAACCACTCTTAAGCCCATAGCGCGGCCAAGTCCGATCACCGAATTGACGATGACTGCAGCGTCTGAATTGTGGACCATATCGGCGACGAAGCTGCGGTCCACCTTGATGCGGTCGAAAGGAAAGGATCGCAAGGTGCTGAGTGACGAATATCCGGTTCCGAAATCATCTATCGCAACACTGACACCAAGATCCTTGAGGCGGCGCAGCGTGGTCGATGCAATGGCATCATCCTGAATAAAAAGGCTTTCGGTCACTTCCAATTCGAGCCGATGCGGTTCAAGACTCGTTTCTGAGAGGACATCGCGCACCAGCTGGACGAAATCGGATCGCACGATTTGAGCGGGCGAAACGTTTACCGCAAGCCTCAGCTTTTGATGCCACTGCGCGGCACACTGGCATGCCTCGCGGAGAACGAACGCACCGATTCCGATAATAGGACCTTTTGCTTCGGCGATGGGAATGAAATCCGTTGGCGGGATGAAGCCATGCACCGGATGGTTCCATCGCAGCAATGTTTCGAACCCGTCGACCGTTCCCCGTTTCGCATTGACTTGCGGCTGGAAGACGACGGCGAATTCCCCCCTCTCGACGCCAAGCCCGACGTCGCGTTCCAACGAACGACGCCGATGCTGCTCGAGCTGCATATGCGCATCAAAGATCGCATACCCCTGTTCGCTTCTCTTCGCACGGCGAAGTGCCGTTTCCGCGCGTGCGAGCAATTCGTCATGCTCTTTCCCATTCAGAGGAAATTGCGCGACGCCAACCCTCACCTTGATGGAGATGCACTCGCCCTCTTCCAGATCGTACCGTCCCTGCAGACTCCCAACGATCTCCTGGGCGAGAGATTCAAAGTCGAACGTCTCCGAAGGCGCCGTCTTGGCGACGAGGAAATCGTCTCCGCCGAGACGCACGACGAGATCGCAATCTCCGGCGATGGAACGTAAGCGCTCGGCGACTTGCATCAATGCACAATCGCCGGCGGCGTACCCATGCAGGTCGTTTATCGCCCTGAATTCCACGACGTCGATATGGAAAATGCCCACCGGCTGCCGAGTTTCAGAGGAATGCTGAAGAATGAGGCCCAATCGGTTTTCGAGGGTCACGCGATTAGCCAGACCCGTCAGGGAATCGAAGAATGCGAGATTATTGAGTCTCGTCCTGGCCTCCGAATTCTCGATCGCCATTGCGCAGAAGTTCGCGCACTCCTCTGCAATCAAGCGTTCCCAGGCGCTTGCCCTCCGCGATTCTTGAAAATAGAACGCAAAAGCACCGAGCACGCTGCCTTCGGCAGAGCGAATGGGACAAGACCAGCACGCCCGCAAACCGTGCGGCAACGCGAGCGGTCGATACGCGGCCCAAAGCGGATCGGATGCGATGTCCACACTCTCGACAGGCCGATTGAGAGAGATGGCAGTTCCGCAAGCGCCAACCTCTGGGCCAACGGAAATGGCGTTTACAGAATCGGCATAGACTTGCGGAAGACGGGGACCGGCGAGAAATTTCAATCGACCGTCACCATCAAGGCCCACAATGGAACAGATGACTCCCGGAGCCAGCGCTTCGACGCCGTGGCAAAACGCCGTCATGACATTGAAGAGAGAGTCACCGAGTGCAATTCCGACGAGAAGCTGCTGCTGAAGACAACGCAGTCTCTCTTCAGTGCGCACCGGATCGGGAATTTCATCGTCGTCGGTCATTTCTTGCCGACTATTGCCCCTTAACAAATCGAGGCGCACCCTGGAAAAAAATGTCATTTTGAATATCGTGCTTTTGAAAATGCGATAAAAAAGCAAAATTGACGAATAAAGAATAGGCGAAAAGAAGATAACTGCCCGATAGTGACCGATTGGCTAACAAATGCTCCTAAGACGGCGCCTGTAAGTATTTCGAAGCGATATACGCCTCCGCCCCGAACCCGGCGACTACAAGACAGTAGAGCTTGTGCGGTGCAAAATGGGCCATAGGGGCTGCTCGTTATGTGCTTTCCCGGCCGGACCCTTCCTTTAACGGCCTTAATATCGTCAAACCGCGCAATGAAACCCTCCCGGACCACACCCGGTCTTCGCGCGGGGCTGCGGGCGCGGTACGGAGTTGAAATCGTTGCCGTCTCGCCGATATAAGCCGTCGCTGTCTCCATCACCCATCCCTCAGCGGATCACATCATAGGCTCCTCCAAATGCTCGACCGTCGACACGTTTTAGCCGGCGCTCTCACGGCGACGGTGGCAGGATGGACCACGTCGGCCAGGAGCGACGATAAGGTCGGCGCTGCAGTCCTGGGAGCGCCGCAGCCATTCTCGTTCGATGCTCTGAAGCAGCAGGCGAAAGCGCTTTCCCAGTCACCTTACGTGCCGCCGCCCCAGCCGGATGCGTCCGACCCGTTGCGTGGAATGACCTTCGATACGTTCGCTCAGGCGGTCTACAAACCCGAGATGGAGTTGTGGCGCGGCGTGCCTGGCGCGCAGACAGTCCGGCTCTTTCCGCAAGGACGATTCTATGCGGAGCCCGTTCGCATCTATGTGTTGGACAATGGCACGGCGCGCGAGGTCGTCTACAGCCCCGACTACTTCAACATGCCCGCGGACCATCCGCTGCGCAAACTGAAGAATGCCGGCTTTGCCGGCTTTCGCCTGATGAGCCGCGGAGGCGTCAGCGACTGGCTCGCCTATCTCGGCGCGTCCTATTTCCGTGCATCCGATCCGAACGACCAATATGGCGGCTCCGCACGCGGCCTTGCCCTCAATACGGGCAAGCCCGAGGAATTCCCGCGCTTCTCGAGTTTTTGGTTGGAGCCG
>CAYYDL010000043.1:0-2605 GCA_964470545.1 uncultured Hyphomicrobium sp.
GGCAAACAGTGGCGCCGCGAGATGATCGAGGTCGAAGCGGGTCTTTTCGATCGCGACGGAGCCGATCGCCGCCGATACGCCCAGAACGGCAACGAGTTCGTGCGCGTGGCCCTTCCCGAGAAGGTAGCCGAGCGACACGACGAACAGGCTCAACGTCAGCGCGGACAGATGCAGACCCGGCCACCAGCGTTGCCAGACGAACGCAGCGGTCACCAGAGTCCATCCGATCAGGAACGGCCAATGGACCGTATTGCTTTCCGATACGTTCAGGAACGACCAAGTGCCGACGAGGACCATCGCCAATGCGAGCGTGGGATTCGATCTTAGCACCGCTCCGGCGAACAGCGTGCCCGTCCACCACAGCAGAAGCCCGTCCGCCGGATCTCCCGAAATATTGTACATCTGGCTGATAAGCATGATGCTGGCGCCGAACATGCCGGACGAGAAAAGGACTGCGGCGTCCGCCAACAAGGTTTGGCCGCGCGTCTCGAGCCATCCGGCAACGCCATATCCAGCCCAAATGCATGCCAACAGGAGGAGGAGACGGGCCAGCCGCGGAATGTCTTCCCAATGGGCCGCGACGAAGGAAATGGCGGCGAAGCCGAAGAGGACACTTGCCAGAATTCCCAGCGCCGACGCGAGGCTGAATGCACTCGTGCTGTTTTGAATATCGGCGACGATGGCGGCGCGCCCCTCTTCGCTGAGCCAGCCGTTGGTCCGCCAACGATCGAGATCGCGCAACAACCACTTTTTATAGGGTGACCACATTTCGACGTTTTACCGGCGCGGCTTCACATCCGCTACTGATCCAGATCACGTCGGGGAACGGTTGACCAGAGTAAGGCCGCGCCGCGATGCTGATCGATGCGGACCTCTGCCAGAATTTATCCTCAATTTGCTCCTTCTTTTTCGAATTTGTCACAGGATCATGCCGAGCCACCCGTCTTGACGGGCAAGACATTCTCCCCCACTCTAGTTGCAAATGATTGTCATTTGCATGAATGAGGGATCGGCTGGTGGACGCGCGGACGCGAGCTTCATTGGAAACGCCTGATCTGACGCCGGACGGGACTTGGCGGCACCCGGTTCGCGATCCTTCGCTGGCCGATGTCTTCCGAACGGTGCGAGTCGCGGGCCATGAGACGTCATGGCGTCGCCTCGCGGCCTTTTTCGGCCCCGGCTACATGGTCGCCGTTGGGTATATGGACCCCGGCAACTGGGCGACGTCTATCGCGGGTGGTTCGAAGTTCGGCTACGCGCTGCTCTTCATCGCGCTTCTCTCGAATATCATGGCGATCATCTTGCAGGCGCTTTGCGCCCGGCTTGCCATTGGCTCTGGCCGCGACTTGGCTCAGGCGTGTCGCGACGGCTATCCGCGTTGGACGGCCTTCCCGCTGTGGCTCCTGGCGGAAATCGCAATCATCGCGACCGACGTGGCGGAGGTGATCGGCACAGCCATCGGTCTCAATCTCCTGTTCGGCGTGCCGCTCGAAATAGGCGTATTGCTGACGGCACTCGATGTGTTCGTCGTGTTGCTTCTGCAGCGGCTCGGCTTCCGCTACCTCGAAGCTTTCATCATCACGATGCTGGGCGTCATCGCGATCTGCTTCGCCGTACAGATCGCGATGGCCAATCCGGAATGGGGCGCCGTGATCCGCGGCTTCGCGCCGACGACCGAAATTCTCAAGAACCCCGAAATGCTCTATCTGGCTCTCGGCATCATCGGTGCGACGGTCATGCCGCATAATCTCTATCTGCACTCCGCTATCGTGCAGACGCGCGATTACGGCACGACGACCCCAGAGAAACGCGAGGCTCTAAAATTCGCGACGATCGACTCGACCGTTGCGCTGACGTTTGCGCTTCTCATCAACGCTTCCATCCTGATCCTTGCTGCCGCTGCGTTCCATCATTCGGGCAAGACCGATGTGATCGAGCTTGGCCAAGCGCAATCGCTGCTGCATCCGCTGCTCGGGTCGGCCATTGCGCCGACGTTGTTCGGAATCGCACTGCTGTGTTGCGGTTTGAATTCGACCGTTACGGCCACGCTCGCCGGTCAGACGGTGATGGAAGGCTTCCTCCAGATCCGCCTCGCGCCATGGCTACGACGGCTCATCACGCGCTCGGTCGCGCTGCTGCCGGCCGCGGGCGTGACGCTTCTTTACGGAGAGGCGGAGACGGCAAAGCTGCTAATCCTCACGCAGGTCGTTCTGAGCCTGCAGTTGCCGTTCGCCGTCATCCCGCTCGTGCAGTTCACGGCCAGCCGCGGAAAGCTCGGTGACCTGGTCTCGCCGCGGTGGTTGACAGTCATTGCCGCCATCATTGCGGCCATGATCGTCGCGCTCAATGCGAAGCTGGTTTACGACTATTTCGTCGGATAGACGCCGTTCCTCAGGTTCCGGCTCAGGGCGATTTGCGTCAGCGCACCATCCCGCTTAAGAAGGTCGCGTCAGGCTGCGTGCAACGCGGGCGACCTCGCCCTTTCTCCGGCCGACGCGCCAATCCTCGTTCTCAAACCGAAGAGACGCCGTGCCAACAGTTGGATCCTCTGCCGTTCATGTCATTGGTGCCGGGCTCGCCGGATCGGAAGCCGCGCATCAAATCG
>CAYYDL010000044.1:0-1694 GCA_964470545.1 uncultured Hyphomicrobium sp.
CACAACGTCTTTATTCACGATTGCCAAATCGGAAACAAATCCCTCATTGGAATCGGCAGCTTGTTGAGCGGCGGAACGATCATAGAGAATGATGTTCTCGTCGCCGCCGGAGCAGTGACACGGCCCAATCAACGCTTGGAAAGCGGGTGGATATGGGGCGGTCGGCCGGCGCGTCCAATTGCGAAGCTCGACGATTCGAAGCGGGCCATGATGAGCGAGATCATAGGCCACTATTGCAGTTATGGCGAAGCTTATCACGCCGTTCAAAAATCCCCCTCACACTGGAGAATCCCATGAAATCTCTCTCGGCGCCGCCAAGCGATCCTAGCTCCCTTGTGTCTTTGGGAACGAGAATGATGGTTGACCCGGATAGTCCCCCTGCGGAGGCTCTGGGAAGTATCCATGAGCTGAATTGCTGGATTGGTGTCGTTATGGCGCTCGGATCGCGCGCATCGGTCAAGCAGACGCTGAGCTTCGTCCAGCACGATCTTCGTTATCTTTGCGATCAGATCACGATTTCGGAGACGTCTTTGTTGTCTCTTGAGCATATCGATCGGCTTGATGCGGCGGTCGAATGCTTGATGCCGGACAGTGGCGCTCTTGAAAGGAGAGTCGACTTGCCAGGCGGTGCTCCCCCAGCTGCGTTCTCGCATGTGGCGCACGCAGTCTGTCGGCGTGCCGAACGGAGGTTAGCCAGCTTTTTGCAGCACGACACGTTATTTGAGGGCCTTGGTATCCGAAAAGAACGAAGAGACTACGGCCTAGCTTACCTATGTCGTCTCTCGGAATTGCTCCAAGCAATAGCTCGCATCGAAAGTCGTCAGGTCGGCGATTCAGCGTGAAGCTTAGGGTGTTTTCGGCGTCTGACTGTGGGCCGGATGCCTGGTGCCAAATTTGAGGATCACCGCTCGTCCGAAATATGAGGTAGTCGGTGCTTATTTCAGAAATGTCCTCTGCCGGGGTTATCGCTCGCTTTTTAAGGTCGCGCAAAGTTACACGCGTTTTTTCGCTATGCGGAGGGCACATTATGCCCATCTGGATGCGCGTCGATGCCGAGGGTATCCAAATCGTTGACGTTCGTGATGAGAGGGCCGCTGTCCATATGGCGCACGCGCATGCTGAATTAACCGGAGAGATCGGCGTCGCACTAGTAACAGCAGGTCCCGGCCTGACGAATGCTATTACGGGAATCGCGAATGCTCATATAGCGCGGGCGCCAGTTCTTGTGTTGTCCGGAGTTCCGCCGAGATGTCAAGAAAACCGGGGTAGCCTTCAGGATATCGATCACACTCAGTTGGTTCGGTCGATCACGCGCTACGCCAAGACGGTGAGAGAGCCTGCGCTTGTGTTGCAGGAATTGGACGCCGCGCTTGATAAAGCGTTCGGAAATGGCGGAGATCCTGGACCGGCATATCTCGATTTTCCGACGGATACGCTTCGCGCGGAAGTTCCTTCGGCGGTTCAATTGGAGGAGCACTTTCGTCCAAAGATGCAGGCCGTTATTCGGCCGGATCCGGATGCCGTTTCCCGGGCTGTCGAACTTCTATGGTCGGCCAAGCGGCCGCTTGTGATTTCTGGACGAGGCGTGCGTCACGCTGGAAAACCACTTATCGATTTCCTCGGGTGTCTGGGTGCCGCCTATCTCGACACGGCAGAGAGCCGTGGACTCGTTCCCGATCATCATCCATCGATCG
>CAYYDL010000045.1:0-5118 GCA_964470545.1 uncultured Hyphomicrobium sp.
ACGCAAGCGCCTCCAGGCGAAAGCCACACGTGACAAGCCGCCAGATCCCGTGGATCACCGTGTTGCGCTGAACCCTCTGAACCGCCATAAGGTCCGGGCGGCGCGGACGTGGTGGAACCGGTAGACACACAGGACTTAAAATCCTGAGACGGTAACGTCGTGAGGGTTCGAGTCCCTCCGTCCGCACCACGCGGGCCGCTTAGCGCGCGAGAATGCGCAAAAAACTGTGGCAGTGCCGCTATATCCACGAATAAATCTATCGTATCGTTCACAAAGGGGTTCGAGAATTCTAGTTTGGCGTTAGCTTTCTAGCGAGGTCAGTCGGGGGACGGAATGACGACACGCCCGGAAATGTACCCTTTTGGACGTCGAATCCGGCGCTCGCATTCCCACGGCAATCTCCAGTGGCAGGAATCTGCCGTCACCAAACTCCAAAGATCCGTGATCAAATCGCAGAAGGCATGCTGCGTTTGGTTTACCGGCCTATCTGGGGCGGGCAAGACGACTCTCGCGAACCTTCTCGATGAGAGCCTTTTCGCAGCGGGTGCGCACGCGTTCGTTCTTGACGGCGACCGTTGCCGGAACGGCATTTGCGGCGACCTCGATTTTTCGCCCGAGGGGCGAATGGAGAATGTGCGGCGCATAGCCGAGGTGGCAAGCCTGATGGTGGATGCAGGCTTGATTGTAATCGTCTCGCTCATATCGCCGCTCGTCGCCCAGAGGCAAAAAGCGCGGGAGTTGTTCGAGCCGGGCGAGTTCCTGGAAGTCTATCTCGATACACCTTTGGACGTCTGCGAGAAACGAGACGCCAAGGGACTATACAAAAAAGCGCGACAAGGCCTCATTCCGAACTTCACCGGTATTTCGTCCGCGTACGAGCCACCACCCCATCCGGAATTGACGCTGGATGGGAGAGGCGCGCCGCATGAATTGGTGAACCAGATCTTGCGATTGGTTCACCAGCGTTCGCACGAGGAGTTCGCCTGCGAAACATCGGTACTTTAGCCTGAAACCAGCATATTGCGTTCGGCCGAGGTGACGCCGAAACCAATTTGCGCACGGATGAATGCCAGGGCGCCTTCAAGAGCGTCGGTACGAACCGTGAGGTAGAGGCTAGATGATCGCTACGGGTGCAAAAAGATTTCGCAATAGGCCGCATGAGATCGAAGCGATGTTGTTCGACGGTGGGAACGCGGACGAGATAATCGACTGGCTCGGCGAAGAACTCTGCGAGACTTCGACATCGGCATCCGGCTTCTCGACAACGACGGAGGCCTTGATCATCACGACGCCGGAAGGAGGGCGTCGTGCTGACGTGGGTGATTGGATCGTCAAAGGACGCGACGGCTCGGCTTATCCGATGAAGTCGCTGATTTTCACATCGAAATTTGAAGCATTGAGCGAAGGCTGACCAGAGCCTTCGCGGGCATCGGGGGGAGCGCACCGGCGCAGCTTCCTCACGGGCGAAAGCTCGTCGGGGATAACCTCGCGGTCGAGGGGTCCGCAGCGCGGTCACAGAGTCACCTCAAAATCACAGCGGCCTTTTTTCCCACATATGCCGGACTGCGATATTTTCGGCCGAGATTGGAACACGCCTCAGATTGTGCGATTTAGCTTCCCCATGAGCCGAATCCCGATTTTTCTCATCAATCTTGATCGATCGAAAGATCGCTGGCAGTTCATGCAGCAGCAGGCGCAGGCTCTCGGGCTTGAGTTCGAGCGGGTCCCCGCCGTCGAAGGCCGTAACCTGCCGGAGTGGCTGAAGTCGGAATTCTGTGATGATCGCATGAGCGCTGGACAGATCGGCTGCTATGCAAGTCATCTTGTCATCGCCAGCATGATTGTGGGGCGCGGGCTATCACACGCCATCATTCTCGAAGATGATGCGACTCTGGTTCCTGAATTTTTGAGCGTCGCAGGCCAAGCCGTGGCGAGCGCGCCGCAAGATTGGGATTACATCCACCTCAGTTCGAACTTCAAGAAGAGCGTGATCAAGGTCGCGGGTCTCGGTGATCATGCATTGATCAGGTATGTCGAGAACCCATCGAACACTGCGGCCTACATTCTTTCCAATCGCGGCGCGCGAAAATGGCTGAAGCCGATGCCGCGAGTCCGCCCCAACGATTTGGACAATCGTTTCGCTTGGCAGCAGGACTTGAAAATATATGGTGTCTATCCTGCTCTCGCCACCCAACGCGAGCAATTCGCATCCGAACTTGGCCGCCCCAAAGTTCGCCCGCGCTGGGAACCGGGTCCGCTCGTCATGTTAGGCGGCCGTCTGTGGAATATGCGAGAAATCGGCGTCCGAAATTACGTCCTGGGCGCCTGGGCCGACGCGCTGAATTCCTTTCGCAAGCGAGTCGATGGAAGAAGACGCGTCGCGGTGCTTCGCGACGTCAATCGGTCCGACGCCTAGCGCGTCGCGAAACGTAAGGGCCGACAAGGGGGCTTATCTATTCCACACAAACTGGTACTTCGCGCCCAGCGAAAATGTGAACTGGTCGGCCGATCCGTCGTCGCGCACGAACGGAGAGTCGGCCGCGCTCCCGACCAGACGCTCGTAATCGAACGCTGCCATCGTCGAAAGCTGATCGTTCCACTTGTATTCGAGATACAGCCCGGCTCCCGTTGATCTGACACCGGCAGAGGCTTCGTATTTCGCGAGATGCAAACTCTGCGATTCCGCGCCGTCGATGCCGTAATAGGCATTCATATAGTCACCGTCGGCGATCGACAGGCGCGGACCGGCCGCGAACGTCCACTGCGATGTCGGATGCCAGACGAAATCCGAACTCAGGTCGAAGACCCAGCCTTCCGCTCCGTAGACGGCATTCCGTGCTTCGAGCCGCGTGCGCAACCATTCTGCGGGCCAATACTCGACGAAGGCACCGATTTCGAGCGAAAGGTCGATCCCGGTATCGCCAATCTCTTTAAGACCGCGATCTTTGGTGTTTCCCCAGTCCCAGCGGATCGCCCCCACTGGTCCGGCGCGGAAGTTCTCAGTTTCGAACAACTCGTAGTCGATGCCGTCTTGCGGCAGGCTTAGCCATTCCCGCGATCCGAGTCTGCGAAAATCGATAATGGGAGAACCGCCAAGGTCATAACGATTTGATCCGGAATATTCCGGCGAGAAGTTGCCCCACGCGCCAAGTGTCACAATCCAATCGGACGAGGCTGATGAATTCGGAGACGTCGGGTCTACATCTTGAGCATGTGCGGCTTGAGGAATCCCACATGCCATCGCAATTGCCAGAAAAAAGGCTGGCGACCTCGCCTTACGCAAACTGCCACGATGAGCTGCGCCCGTCATATGCGCATCGGGACCACACACGTCCCGAAGATGGGCCATGAACAACTCCAACACCGGCGCCAAGCGTGGCGTACGCACCCCAATTGGGAAAGAAGAACCAGAAACTCGTAAAGATATGCTCGCCGAATTAGTGCGGAATCATGATGACGCAGATCAAGAGGCACCGCTCACCCCCCAGCTTGTCGCAGTCAACCAATTGGCAGGCCATCCGTTTTCTGCTTAGAAGCTCCCCCTGTGCCGTAAGCCCAGACCTGGAGACAAGTGCAAATGAAACTCGTTCGCTTCGGCGCCCCGGGCGCAGAAAGACCTGGCATCCTCGATGGCAACGGCGACATCCGCAATCTTTCGGAAATCATCCCGGATTTCTCTGGCGAGTATCTCGCTCCCGCGTCTCTGGCGGAGCTGCGCAAGCTCAACCTTATGACCCTGCCGAAGGCACCGCAGGATGCCCGTCTCGGGCCCCCGGTCGCCGGCACCCACAATTTCATCGCCATCGGCCTCAACTACGCCGACCACGCGAAGGAAACGGGACAGGAAATCCCGACCGAGCCGATCCTGTTCAATAAGGCGACGACGTCGATCTGCGGCCCCGACGATGACGTGATGATCCCGCGGAATTCGCGCCACCTCGATTGGGAAGTCGAGATCGCCTTCGTCATCGGGGCTCGCGCGCGCTATGTCGAAGCCAAGGATTGGGCGAACTACATTGCCGGATATTGCATTTGTAATGACGTCTCGGAGCGCCGCTTCCAGTCGAAGCGCGGCGGCCAATGGGTCAAGGGCAAATCAGCCGAGACGTTCGGCCCGATCGGACCTTGGCTCGTGACGCCGGACGAGATCGCCGACGTCGACGGTCTTGCCATGTCTCTCGACGTCAACGGCCAGCGCAAGCAAACCGGCTCGACGGCGACGATGATCTTCAAGATCCCGGAGCTTCTCGCTTATGTCACTGAGTTCATGGTGCTTGAGCCCGGCGACATCGTGACGACGGGCACACCGCCCGGCGTCGGCACGGCGCGCAATCCGAAAGAGTTCCTGAAAGCAGGCGACGTCATGGAATTAAAAATCGAAGGCCTGGGCGCGCAACGCCAGAAAGTCGTCGATTTTAAGTTTTGACTCGCCAAGGACTATCCTACTCGGCTTTACGCCGAGGATTCACCTGTCTGCTTGCTGCTGCTCTATGGACGAGCCTCAACAGAATAGAATCCGATCGATCGTCGGCGGGGCGGGCGTCACCAAGATAGACGAAAGCAATCTCATGCGTCGTCGGGCGGCTGGTCGTCATGACCATACGGCCTGTTGGGGAAGTTGCGGAATTCCGAACCGGTGCGTATCGCGAGCCGCTTTCGGATTTCATCCCACGACCGCGGATTGTTGAGATCCAACCGGCCTAGTGCGTCGCTCACATATTTGAGTTGATCCTTGAGGACCTGCTCGCCGTGGACCAGTCCATCGTCGGGCTGCGCCGCAGTTTCGAGTTCGTCGACGAGATATGTGACGAGCCCCATTTCCGGGAACAGCATGTACAGCGGCAAGTCATTGCGTACGGCGCCGTCGATGCCATCGAGAACGGCCTGTTTGCGTTCGTCGCCACCGATTTCGCTGCGAAGCCGTGAATAGACCTCGCTCAGAATTCGGTCCTGATCGTTTTGGAACGCCCGCAGCAAAAGACCGAGATTCTCATTTTTCTTGCTGTGTGCGTTGAGCGATTTCCAGGCTTCGAGAATCGCATCGTGAGATTGCGAGTTCAAACGCTTGTCGACAACCTCCGGTGTGAGATGGACCGCATCGAGAAGCGCCTCGCGATA
>CAYYDL010000046.1:0-2604 GCA_964470545.1 uncultured Hyphomicrobium sp.
AGTGTATATCGTCCAGCCCCGCGGCCCTGACATAGGCGGCAAGCTCATCGGGTGTGATGAAACGATCCCACTGATGGGTCCCGCGCGGCAACCAGCCGAGGACGTATTCCGCGCCGACGATGGCGAGCGCCCATGCCTTGAATGTGCGGTTCAGCGTCGAGAAGACGGCAAGGCCACCGGGCTTCACGAGCTCCGCGCATTCCCCGATGAACTTTGCGGGATCGGGGACGTGCTCGACGACCTCCAGGCAGGCAACGATGTCGAACGACAGTTGTTCTCGGACGAGATCCTCGACGCGAGCGGGGCGATAGTCGATCGTAAGTCCCTGTCCCTCAGCGTGGCTCCTTGCGATTGCGATGTTTTTTTCGGACGGATCGATCGCAGTGACGGTTGCGCCCATCCGGGCCAACGGCTCTGAAACCAACCCGCCGCCGCAGCCGATGTCGACAGCAGTCAGTCCAGATAGAGGTCTGAGCGCCTTAGGGTCGCGGCCGAACAACGCAACCGCGGAATCATGGATGAACGACAGGCGCGGCGGCCCGATCTGGTGCAGAGGACGAAATTTTCCCCGCGGGTTCCACCATTCGGACGCGAGGCGAGAAAAGCGCTCGACCTCCTCGGCGTCGAGGGTGCGCTCGGGGGCGCCGGATTGCTGCGGTGCGGTCATCTTTGTCTCCGTCCTTCGCCCTACTCGTCAGCCCGGCGCTCATCTTGTCAAGCCATTGACCCGAACCGGTTGATTTTCGGTTGTTGCCGGGGGGCGCGCGAGCCGCTAAGAAGCGCCGGACTCATTCCAAATCTTTAGTACGCATTTGGCCCAAGTCAGGGTCCGTTTACATTTGCACTGGCACAGGAAGCGCTCCGAGCATGGCGACGGTCGTGATGAAATTTGGCGGGACGTCTGTCGCCAATATCGAGCGTATCCAGAACGTCGCGCGGCACGTGAAGCGTGAGGTCGACGCCGGTAACAAGGTCGCCGTCGTCGTATCGGCGATGGCTGGGGTGACGAACCAACTCGTGGCGTGGGTCAAGGAAGCGTCCCCTCTTTACGACGCTCGCGAGTATGACGCGGTCGTGGCAACGGGCGAACAGGTGACGGCAGGGCTTCTCGCCATCACGTTGCAGGCGATGGGCCTCAGGGCGCGGTCGTGGACAGGCTGGCAGGTGCCGGTGAAGACCGACAATGCGCATGGTGCAGCGCGCATCGCCGATATTCCGGGCGAAGAGCTCCGGAAGCAGATCGAGGGTGGCGAGATCGCCGTCGTCACCGGCTTTCAGGGGATCGAGCCCGTCGAGAACCGGATCGCGACGCTCGGGCGAGGCGGATCGGATACGAGTGCCGTTGCGATTGCCGTCGCGCTCGAAGCCGACGTGTGCGACATCTACACGGACGTCGATGGCGTCTACACGACCGATCCGCGGATTGTCGCGAAAGCCAAACGGCTGGCAAAGGTCTCCTACGAAGAGATGCTCGAGATGGCATCGCTCGGATCGAAGGTCCTGCAGACGCGATCAGTCGAGCTGGCGATGGTGTACAAAGTGAAGACCCGGGTGCTCTCGAGCTTTGTCGCGCCGGAGGCCATGAAACCGTTCAGGGCCGACAGCATCGAAGATATCGGCACCATCGTATGCGATGAGGATGAGATCGTGGAACAGCAGGTTGTGAGCGGCATCGCCTATGCGAAAGACGAAGCGAAAGTGACGCTTCTCAAGGTCGATGACAAACCGGGTGTCGCCGCACGCATCTTCGGACCGCTCTCGGAAGCCAACATCAACGTCGACATGATCGTCCAGAACGTCGCCGCCGACGGCAAGCATACGGACATGACCTTTACCGTGCAGGCGGCGGAGTTGACGCGCGCCCTCGATGTTCTGAAAAAAGCGAAAGCAGATATCGGTCATTTCGACGTGCAAAGCTCGGCCGATGTCGTGAAGATCTCGGTCATCGGCGTCGGCATGCGCAGCCATGCGGGTGTCGCGGCGCAGATGTTCAAGACGCTTTCGGAAAAAGGCATCAACATCCACGCGATTTCGACATCCGAAATCAAAGTCAGCGTGCTGATCGATGCCGCGTACGCCGAACTCGCGGTTCGGGCGTTGCATTCAGCCTACGGGCTCGACAAGGACTAGAGAGACGGCGCTCTTAATCGGCCCTCGTCTCCTTGTGAACAATTAGCGATCTGCGGGCAGAATTTGCCGGCAAGGCGATAGGCAAGACACGATGGTTCGGCGCGACGATCCCAGACCCTTACCGAGCGAGACCTCGCTCCGGGTGATCATGCGCCATCTGCGCGAGATCATGGCTGATGGCGGTGACGGGCAGGAAAAGCTCGATCGCATCGTCCGGCAGATTTCGGGCGTCATGGTCGCAGAGGTGTGCTCGATCTATCTGAAGCGACAGGACGGATCGCTAGAGCTTTTCGCGTCCGAAGGGCTCAATCCCGGTGCGGTGCATTCGACGCGGCTGAAGCGCGGCGAGGGTCTCGTCGGGCGTGCGGCGGAGCTTGGCGTCACCGTCAATGAGCCCGAGGCGTCAAGCCATCCCGCATTCTCGTACCGACCGGAGACTGGCGAAGAAATCTATCATTCGCTGCTCGCCGTACC
>CAYYDL010000047.1:0-1948 GCA_964470545.1 uncultured Hyphomicrobium sp.
CGACCAGGCCGCGCGCCACACCTTGGCGCAAGCCCGCGACGATGAAAGGCAGCGCCCCCGGGAATCGGACCTTGGCGAAGATCTGCACCTGGTTGGCGCCGAACGATCGCGCGACCTCGACCAGGTCGCGGTCGCTATTGGCGAGACCGGCATAGGTGTTGATGAGCACCGGGAAGAACACGACCAGAAAGATGACTGCAACGTGCGCCGCAAGACCGATGCCGAGCCATAGAGTCAACAGCGGCGCGACGGCGACGAACGGAGTCGCATAGAGCATCGAGACCCAGGGATCGAGGATATCGCAAAGCGCTTTGGAACTGGCCATCAGAACGCCGACGGCGATGCCCGCGATCGAGGCGAGCAGGAAGCCCAATCCGAATTCCATCAAGCTGACAGCTATATCGGTCTTGAGCTCGCCGGTGGTCCACAACTCGACCGTTCGCTGGATGACGGAACTAAGCGGCGCAAAGAACAGCGGATTGTCCAGGACCGTGCGTCCGGCGATCTCCCATAGGGCCGCGGCGCCCAGCACGGACAAGGTGCCCCGTATGAAAGACGGGCTTACGCGCATCCTTGTCCTTTGCTGTGCCCCGCCAGGAACGGGTGGGGCGGCAGAAACAGCATCAGGCATCTGTTTATCCTCGATCTGAATATGCGACCCCACACCGATGACTACTTCGCGCACCAATCCGTCTTCACGAACTTCGGAATATCCGCTTCTGACAGTTTGGTAAGCTGCTTGGTCTCGCGCATGATCTTGACTACGTTGGTGAGCCCTTCAGGACGCACGCAGGCGCGCTCCCAATATTTGTGGCCGATGAAATATTCGTAAGCCTCCTCCGAATCCTCCGGCTTGGCACCCGTCGATTTCGCCAGAATCTCGATCGCCTTCGCCTTGTTCGATGGGGTGTTGAGCCACTTCACGGCTTCGTTCTCAGCACGCAAAACCTTGCGAAGGTCCTCGCCATTATTCTTCTGCGCGAAATCGGCGGTGACTGTTTCTACGCTCAAGGTCAGCTCGTGAATGAGGTCGGGCGTAAAGGCGAGCGTGTTGTAGCCAAGGCTGGTGAGGCGCGTGCTCCCAGGGAAGCTGAACAATCCTGCGTTGATTGCACCACTTTGAATCGCAGCGAGACGCTGGTTTTGGCTGCCACCCACGACCCACTCGACGTCATTCTCGGGATCGAGTCCACCCTTCCGAAGGAAGTTCTTCAGCACGTAGGTATAGACATCGATCGCGGATGAGATCGCGACGCGCTTTCCTTTGAGATCCTGCACCGTCTTGATGGTCGGCGAGGTCATGATCCTGTACGGCTGCCGATCGTTGCTGAGACCGACGGAGTACACTTTCGCGCCCTTCTCGACTGCAAGGACGACCTGTGTTGCGTCGGCGTAGGTGATCTCCATCGAATTGCCGAGCAGCGTCGCCACAAGGATATTCGGGTCGACGATCTGCGGCTGATAGTCGACGCCCTCTTTGGCATAGAAGCCAAGCTCATTCGCGACATAGTTCGGCCAGAAATTGGCAGACTTCGACGGGAAGCCCTGGCGGACGGTGACCTTGGTACCCGACTGAGCGGCCGCAGTCTGCGAGCCGCCGAGCATGAGCGCCAGCGCCATCAGCGAAGCCGCAACGACGCCACATGTGCGCCGACCTCTTTTCTCAACCATAAGACCTCCCTGTTCCTGCATTTGTTAGTTACGTTCCCTGAGCTCTTGGGTCACAAACTGTTCGGCGCCGTAGTACGGGCCGGAATATCCGCACAATCGGAACACGACGGTGTGCGACACATCGCGAATGAATTTGACGTCCTTCTGCGGCCGGCCTGTCTCATAGCCCGGCGCGTGGAAGAAGCCGGCGTCGGATAGTTCCACGCGCAGCTTTTCGAAGCGGTCCATATCGGCATCGCTGAGCCCGAGATTGAGGTCGCGATTTAAAAGTGCCAGT
>CAYYDL010000048.1:0-13817 GCA_964470545.1 uncultured Hyphomicrobium sp.
TGGTATAAATCCGATGCGTCCAATACCGGCCAAGCGTTCCGATCACCCAATAGCGGATAAACTGCAACGCCAGATATGTCGCGGCGAGAATCGGATAAATGCCGGCGTCGGCCGGAATGAGAAAATAGAGGCTGGCAATCCAGGCGAGATGCGTCACCGCGACGACCGGATAATACGAGCGCCCGACTTCCCGCGCCCCTTGAGCGAGCAATGCGCGCGTATTTCGGGCGGAGTAGAGCTCTTCAAGTCCACGTTGCAGAAGGATGATGAGCGCAATGATCTGCGGCCAACCAAGAGAATCGATGGTCATGGGAAAATCCTGCCAATTCGAGGGTTATCGATGCCGCCGGATTGGCAATAAATAGGGACCGGGCCGAAAAATCCCATCCCGGCCGCGCCTACAAATTTGTGAATGAAAGATTGCAATCGCCGTCGGAAATATCAAAGATCCGCCAGAGAATTGCCGATTTGCATTTTTGACGCATTGGTCAAAGGCAGAAGATCACTCCGCTGAACCGTGTTTTGACTCAAAATTAATGAAATAGCCTCAGCCTGTTTTAAAGTGGGGGAAGAGGACCGAGATTGCTGAATTATTGGCAATTCTTGCTTCGAAGATCCTATCCGCATCGCCAATAGAAATGGGAAATGCCAAGACTTTTCAGCTTGGCAAGGAACGAATGAGTCATGTCGGCAAGGGGCGCGAGTTCCTTCTCTCAGGTCGGAAAAATATACGCCGCGGATAGCGAGGGCCTCGCAAGCGCCGCAGCCACCGCAACGATTTTCGGCATTGTGGCCTATCTCTCGGGCGCGTTCACACAGGACAACTCCGGTGTCGCGACGATTTGGCCCGCGAATGGCATTGTTCTCGCGGCCATCATCCTTGCTCGGCGTCCGTGGCGGCGCCATCAGATCCTGGCCCTGACGTTCGTCGCCAACGTCGTTGCAAACTTCTTCGCACATCGCGCAGTGGGCGCCAACATCGGTTTTGCGCTGACCAACATCGTCGAGATCGAGACGGCGTTTCTCATCCTGAAATGCCGCGAAAGTGAACCCTTCGAATTTCGCAGCGTCCATTTTCTCAAATCCTTTTCATATGCCGCAGTTGCGGGATCCGCTCTCGCAGCAGTGGCCGCCGCGATCGTCGCTGAATTGACGATCGAAGCCATCACGTGGCGCGTCTTCACGGCGTGGCTGATCGCCGATCTGCTGGGCTTGCTGACCGTTACGCCGGCTCTCGTTCGCCTGTCGCAGGCACGCGTCCAGCCGCTATCGCCGGCATCCCGTTGGGAAACCTACGGCTTGTTTTTCGTTCTCGCCGCCGCAATGGTTCTCGTGGTCGGCCTGCCGCAACCGCTCCTCGCGTTCCTCGTGATGCCTGTCCTGGTGCTGATCGCGTGCAGGCTTGGACCGAACGAAACGTCTGCTGCCGCTTTGATGATGTCGGCAATCGTCCTCGCCTGTACCGCCGCCGGTTTCCACGGCGATATGCAGGTCTCGACGATGACATGGCTGACAGACATCCAGCTCACACAGCTTCTCATCCTCACGGCCTTCCTGACAGTCATGCCGCTGGCCGAGACGATTGCATCGCAGGCCCGCCTGCAGGAGCGCCTGTCGGCGGAAATCGCACTCCGCGACGAGTTGAATGAGCATTTGAAAGCTCAGGAACAAGCGATGTCTGAGCAGAAGGCCGAAGTCGAAAAGGCCCACAACCGGCTGCGGGAAGCTATCGAGATTCTGCCCGAGGGCATCGTTATTCTCGATGCCGACAATCGCTATGTCGCCTGGAACAAGCGCTACGCCCAGATCTATCATCGCGCCATCGACACCATCGTGGTTGGCCGCAGCCTCGAAGACGCCGTTCGCATTGGCCTCGAGCGGCAGATGTATCCTGAAGCGTTCGGCCGCGAGGAAGCATGGCTCGCCGAGCGCTTGAAGAACCTCCGGACTCCCGCCGCACCGCACGAGCAGCTTCTGGACGACGGGCGCTGCTACCTGATCGAGGAGTGTCGCACCAGCGAAGGCGGATTGATCAGCCTGCGCATCGACATCACCGAGATGAAGCAGCGCGAGGCGTCCATAAGGCTTCTGTTCGAGAACAACCCCCTGCCGATGTTCGTCGTCAGCCGCAACAAACTGGCGATCCTCGCGGTCAACAACGCCGCCGTCGCCCACTACGGCTACTCTCGGAAGGACTTCTCGCACCTCACCTTGCGCGACATCCAGAGCGGAGAACTCATTCCGCCCTCCGAAAACGCCTTCGACCCCACGGACCAGACGGAGCAATCCCAGCTTTTCAAGCATTATCGCCGGGACGGACGTTCGATAGAAGTCGAAGTGTATGTGCGGCCGCTCCTCCATGAAGGGCAGGACGCGCTGCTGATCGCGGCCATCGACGTCACCGAGCGGCGCAAGGCCGACCGCAAAGCCGCTTACATGGCCCGCCACGACGCACTGACATCGCTGCCTAACCGTCACCTGCTGGCGGAGCGGATGCAGCTCGCGATGGCCCGCGCCAAGAGGGGCGACCGCATGGCGCTACTGCTCCTCGATCTCGACAACTTCAAGATTGTGAACGACACACTCGGCCACGCCGCCGGTGATGAGCTTCTGCAGGTGGTGGCCGATCGACTGAAGAGGGCATTGCGCGAAACGGATACCGTGGCGCGCCTCGGCGGCGACGAGTTCGCCGTGCTGATCATCGATCTCGACCATCCATCGAGCGTCACCCGGCTCGCGCAGCGCCTGATCGCCATTCTGAACGAGCCTATCCGAATCGGAACCAAGGATGTGATCTGCGGCGGCAGCATCGGCATTGCCATGGCGCCGGATGATAGCTGCGAGCCGATCGAGCTCTTCCGCCTTGCCGATCTCGCCCTTTACGCGGCAAAGGAAGACCAGCGCGGAACGTACCGCCACTTCGAGCGCGAGCTCGATGCGAGGGTGAAGGAACGCAACCTCCTCGAAGTTGAGGTCCGCGAAGCCATTCTCAACAATGACTTCGAGCTTCACTACCAGCCGATCTTCTCGCTGAAGACGATGCAACCGGTCGGCGCTGAAGCTCTCCTGCGCTGGAGGCACCCGCGGCTGGGCCTCGCTTCGCCGGCCGAATTCATTCCGATCGCCGAAGAGATCGGAATGATCGCGGAGCTCGGTGCCCGCGTGCTCCGCCAGGCATGCCTTGAAGCCATGTCATGGCCTGAAAACACAAGCGTCTCCGTCAACATCAGCGCAATCCAGCTCGAAGCGGAAAGCTTCGTCGACACCGTCAGAGCCGCGTTGTCCGAATCCGGCCTGGCAAGCCACCGTCTGACGATCGAAGTGACCGAATCCATGATCATGAAGGATGTCCAGCTCGCGTCACACGTGCTGCGCCAGGTCTGCGATCTCGGCGTCGAAATCGCGATGGACGATTTCGGCACCGGCTATTCGTCGCTCAGCTCGCTTACGAAAGTGCCCTTCCATAAGATCAAGATCGACCGCTCGTTCGTCCGCGACCTCGCGATCTCAATGGAAGCACGTGCGATCCTGGCAACGATCGTCGATCTCGCGAGAACGCTGGGCATGCGAACCACCGCGGAAGGAGTCGAGACCGCCGAGCAGCTCGACATCGTCAAGGAATACGGGTGTACGCTGGTGCAGGGCTTCCTTCTCAATCGTCCCGAACCGGTCGATGTTATCCGAAAAATTTTCCGTCACGTGGAAGGACGGCGCAGCGCTGCTTGAGCCGGCGCTCTTCGAGGATTGTATCCGCTGAACGGTGAACTGAACGCGGTTCCTGCTGTAGGCCAGATTTAATGATGTTCAGTTGACGGATTACAATCCGGCGCTTGCTGATTTGTAGCAACGGTGAGCAAAACTTTTCTGCGCATTACTCAAACGGATGATGCCAAACGCCGGCAGTCCCGCTCAAAGTTCTCGCATTGCAGTATCTACCCTATGTTATTGCGTTCATGTTGTAAGGGGGTCGCCTTTGGCAGAGGTCGATAGCACTGCTCATCGCGATCCCCTTTATTTAATTGGCGAAATTTACGGATGCGCGATCGCCCCTCGCCGCTGGCCAGCGGTTATCCGCAAAATCTCTAACGCTGTCGGGGGATGCGCCGCCGCTCTCGTCACATACTCCCCCCATAGCGATCGGCTACATCTCGAAGCCCATTGGAACGTCGGCAGCGGGGCGCAGAAGATTGCTGCAACATCGTTGAACCCGGCGCTCTCAATCGCCTGGTTGCTGGGCATCGAGACACCCGTCACCACATGCACTTTGTTCCCCAATGACGAGTGCGCCCAAGCACTTTGGCACGAAAGGCTTCTTGCGCCGGAAGCCTTGGATGATGTGGCCACGGTCCCGCTCAAGAGATCGTCACAGTCTTTCTCCGCACTCATGATCGGACGCTCTGCCCAAAAGGGCAAATTCAATGCCGTTGAAGCTGCGATGATTTCCGCTTTAGCGCCTCACGTACGACACGCCGATGCGATCGCGCGTTCGCTTGCTTTCACGCCCCTCGTGCGAAAGTTTGCCCCGTCACGGACCGATGAAAATCCAATCGGCATCGTTCTTACCGACGGCTCAGCGAGAATCCTGCATGCCAACGCAATCGCGGAAGAAATGCTGGACGGCTGCGCGCTTCTTTGCATCGAAGACGAATTGTCTGCCCGCGACGTCCGATCAGACACCCGACTTCGCACTGCCATCCGGAATGCCGCCAGGATGCGCAATCTCACCGCTCATGCGGACGCAGCACCACTGATCGTCAACGGACCTGGGACGCGCGCACTTGCCGTTCGGATTCTTCCTGTCGCAGGCCTCGTTAGACTTCCGGATGGATCGCTGCCGAGTGTTGCCGTGTTCGTACAGCCGACGGAAACCGGCGAACAACCGAGGGCCGAAATGCTCGCGCCGCCGTGCGCGACGATGGTGCCACGCGCTCACCTCGCTCACCTTCTGGAGAAGGTGAATGCCGATGACATTTCGGATCTACTCGCAACGTTCGCGAGTGTACGTTCGCCGCTTTCGGCCTGACGGCACACCGGTGCCAATCGACGCGACTGCGTGGCTAGTCACGCGGTGCGAAGGAGCTTAGTGCAACGGCATCCGGAGCAGCCTCGATCCGGCGCGTACTGCAGTTCGCGCGCGTGATGTAGATCTTGACACCGTCCTGCCGGACGCCCGCCACCGGTCCACCGGCCGCAACCGCGGCCGCGACCCGTTCGCAGGCTTGGCGCGACATCCATTGGGTCTGAAGTCGGCCGTTCGCGAGCGTCGCGACGAGAAGCGAGTTCCGGTCGAGCACCACGGGCGATTGAGATTCAGCCCTATTTGGATGCATCGAGGCCATCAGTCTGTCTCTGGCTGTCCCGCTGGCAGCCGCCACCACGACAAGAACGGATGCACCCAACTTTGCTGCCGTCGTACCGAACATGCCATAACCCTCCCGCAACTCCGATCAAAGCAGCACGGGAAGAGACCGCGAATCACTTCCGGGCTGACGGAAGTCCACACAAAAACAATTAATACACAGCTTCCTGTGCAAAACCGGTGGCATTGCAAGGTGCGGTTAGCGACCGACACGGCACAGAAAAGCCCCGGCCTTTTCCCGGCCGAGGCTGAAAATCTGTGCCATCGCAAGCTTACGATCTTAATCGCAGTAGCGGTAGCCGTGACGCCAATAGCAATCGCCGTAGGCATCGGCTGCAGCGGCACCTGCAATAGCGGCACCGACGCCTAGCGCGATCCAACGGCCGTTATGCCAATAGCCACGCCCTCTGTGCCAACGATGACCGTAACCGCGCGCATAGTGTCCATGCATCCCGTGGCCGCCCCTGAAGTGATGGCCGGGACGTGCATCGGCGGTTGTTGCAAACGTCGCAAGCGGCAGAGCCGCGACGACCGCGGCAGCAAGACCGAGGTACTTTTTCATATGTTTTCCTCCTTCTGGCGGACCAAACCGCTGCTCATGGAATCGAAACGTCCGCGGCGGCGACTTGGTTTCACTTCCGCGCCGCCGCTGTGATAACCTCTACGTGGGATCGGAAATCACGATGAATATGGGGCTATAAGTCACCGATAAATCAGCGCAATTTCCGACCCGCGTTCACGTGACATTCAGGCCGCATCTGTATTGGATTGGGGCCGCACGACCACTTTCTCAGTCCGAGCCGGCGCAAGAAAAAAGCGCCCGTCGCGACGAGCGCTTGATCTTTCCGCAAATGAAGAGGTCCAGCACCTACTCCGGAATTAGCTCGCCTGAACCACCAAAATCCGCCGGAAAATCTTTGAGTTTCGGAAGACCATCTTTCATCGGCAGCACCGTTTCGGCGTAGTTCACATGCACGCTCGGATGGAAGGCGAGCGTCGGCAGCGTGGCAGCAAAGACGTCCACGAGTCCAAGTCCCGGATGGTTGGTCATGAGATGGCCGCCGCACTTCGTGCAATATTGGCGCTCGCTTGCGGGCGTCTTCTTGAATGTGGCGAGGTGCTCTGCGCCCTCGGTCACGCGCACGGCGTCGGGTTTCCAGAGCGTGAAGGCATTGACGGGGGACGCGGACCAGGACCGGCACGACTGGCAATGACAGTATCCGCTTGCCTCGGGCGCGCCGGTCGCTTCAAGCTTCACTGCTCCGCAAAAACATTCCCCTTTATAGCTTGGCATTTCCTCTACCTTTCTTTTATTTCAGATTTTACGACAATCGAATTCTATACCGTACCGTTCAAACGGTCAGTCCCCAAAATGCGCTGTCAAACGCGCAATCCAGCCATTCTCTAATTTGCGGGTGGTTGGAATGCTGCCGCTAAGCCTTACCTGGGCGGCATGTGGTGATAGGCAATGACGAGCAGCCCCGTCAGAATCGACGACAACAGCCCCGCCAGCGCACCAATCCAAACCGGAAAGGCCTCGCCGACGAGCAATGCCACCTCAAGACCTGCCAAACTGCCAATGAACGACGCCACCACCGCGTAGATCAGGATGGCCAGAGGCAGCGCGCTTTCATACTCGCCTACGGCAATACCCTGATCGACGAGCAGATTGCGGGCAACGGCGCCCGCAACCGTGCCGGCCAATCCCGCGAGGACTGCAAGCACGGCGTCCGGCGGGATAGAATTGCCGAGGAACATACCGACGATGGCGCCGACGACCGTGCCGACGACCATGACCACCAACAAGCTTACGGTCGTGATACCAGCCATGGCACCCCTCATGATATCCTGAACATTCCAACGCTGACGTTATGAACCCGACCGGCCGGCGGCGCCAAGCCCGTGCCAGCCAATTGCGCATCGCAGCAGTCCACAATTGGTCGGTAGCGTTAGCGAAAAGCTGCTCGAACGATACTGTCCTCGCGCGCTCTTATCCGGGAACACCTTTCGGAACCCATTCCCCGCCTTCCTTCACATACATACGCTTGACTGCGGCCCAGGCGATCCGGTGCGCGGCCTCTTCCTGCCGCGGATCATTCGCATGCTCCTCATAAGCGTTGTTGAACGCCGCGCGGTAGATATCCTGGGCGTGGAAGGGAAGATGATTGCGGACGGACGGAGGCAAATCGTCATTGGAGATGTAAGGCATCGAAACACCCACGCTGAATTCGAGAACAAAAGCCTGAAATTGCTCGTCGGCGATGCCACGGAGCCATCGACGTCCAATTTCTAGCACGCAGCGATAAACTTCCAAATGCAGGAGGAGCACCCGGGGAACACTGGCGGAATCGCCAGTTTGCGGCCCCTTATTTGCAAGTCACAGCAATCCGTTATCGGCATTTCAACCCAATTTTCGCAAATTAGGCGGGCATCTTCGAAAGGTTCGCGCGTGCTCGCCCTAAAAAAACTTCTGCGCATCATCAGGCGCCATCCCCAAACAAGTGCCTTCGACCTCTCACTGGCAACGGTCGCGATGGCTACGGGGATTACCCTCGCGATGATCTACGATCTCGAGCAACTGTGGAGCGAAATGCCGCCGCGCGAAAGAACGATCTGCAAGGAGGAAGTTTTCGCACTTATCCTGCTCTTCGCCCTTTGCGCGACAATCTTCGTTTGGCGACGCTTGCTCGAAGAACGTCAGGACGCCGCCCGATGGCGCAAGGCGGAAAGAGAACTCCGCGAACAGCGCTCTCTTGCAATGGCGGACCCGCTGACAGGCTTGGCCAATCGACGCGAATTCCTACGCGTTCTGGAATCGGTGCTTGCGGAAAACGTCGGTGTGAGCGTGTTCCTTCTCGATCTCAACGGCTTCAAAGCCATCAATGACACGTTTGGCCACGCGGCCGGAGACGAGGTCCTTGTAAATGTCGCCGCCCGGTTCCGGTGTGCGGCCCGATCTGAGGACTTGGTTGCACGTCTCGGCGGGGACGAATTCGCCGTGGTCGCTCGTTCGGTGACAACCTTCCGCCAAGCCCGTGACGTCGGCCACCGCTTTGTTAAGGCCCTTGCCGATGGCATTGAAGTGAACGGCACCATCCACCACCTCGGCGCTGCTATTGGCATCGCAACGTCGCCGCGCGATGGCACGACGCCTGGAGCGCTTCTCCAATCCGCCGACGCAGCAATGTACGCTGCGAAGCGCTCGAAACCGGCGATTCCGCGCCGGCCGATCGCCATAAAGCGATCTGCCGGAAAAAACGCGCATCCGATCTAGCCGGTATTCCGCGCCGCAGATCTGAGCCGCCTCTCCCCACGTTGTATTGCAGATCAAACCACGTCAGTCCCAATCGGGACCGATTCGGGCATCGGGGCTTTGTGCTGTCGTGCACATGGCGACGAAGGTGCGACCAATAAGAATCCGGCGCAGGGAACCGTTGACATTTGGACAACGTTCAATAATCCTAAAATTGGAGTGGGCGGCACCGCCGAGCCACTGCGGCGGTCGAGAGGCGAATCCTTGAGTTCACTTCGATACTGATGCGCAAAGAGACGAGACAACCGGTAAGCCGGCCGGGTCGCATTGAGACAGACGAAGGCAAGACGTTCTCCTGCCGCATAGCCGATCTCTCGTCTGGGGGGGCGTTGCTTCTCATATCAAACGGCGAGTGGTTGCCGAAGCAGTTCGCGCTCGTCGACATCTTTAACAACACCAAACGGTACGTCCGCATCATGTGGACATCGCCTGATCGGATCGGCGTCACGTTTGTTGGTGGCAGCCCTCCCCAGAGGAAAAAGCCGACGGGGTTCGGCAAGCGGAGCTGAGCGCTCCGCTCCATCGCGCGAGATCCCACATGACGCAACACCGCGGCGCGGGATGAGCGCAGGCTTCGCCTAACCCCACATTCGACGCTTAAAGGAGCGAAATTTATGGAAGGCCCGCCGAAAAAATCCCGGCTTCCTCTTCGCGCGATGAGATGCCAACTCTGCGTCGAGCCGGTTGATCTCGCCGATGAAGAACTCTCGTTCGACGAGCCAGGGCCAGCGCGCATCCGAACTCGTTCGCGGCAGCGCAGAGTGAAGAAAGCTCAACAAGGAATTTCTGAAAACGTCACCCTGAAAATCGGTTCTATCTTCGGTCATGACGCCCTCATAAATTTGCAACAACTGATCGAGATAGAGGTCGAGGTTTGCCTTCTCTCGTAACGTCGTCGAAACGACCGCTGCATCCAGCGGATCGTAATCATTGAGCGCGAGCTGGATCCGGTCTTCCGTCGTCGGATAGACAAGAAGCCTGAGTGCAAAATTGAGCCGCCTGTAATCGTCCAAGTTGGACATGCGCAGCATTCCGGCGCAGCCACGATCGTCGCAAACGACGACGGCACATCCGCAACATGCGGCCTCCAATGCCGACCGGCCGGTAGCAAATACGACGTCGTAGTCGACCAATTCCTTCTCTATCGTTGAGGACAGCCTGTCGCCGCACCTGCCTATAGGCTCAAAGTGTATTCCGTTCCGCTCACACACCGAGGCGATCACGGGAACATGGGCCTTGGCCGAGGCAAAGCACGCCGCACGAAGAGGCCGCGGCGAGAGTGCATTTTTACGTTGAGGAATGCGGAGAAGATCGACAGCATTCGGCAGAATGATCACGCGGTCCGGAGCGATCGCTTCCTCCTGCACGAGACGATCGCGAATGGCAGCGCTGACCGCCACGTATTTCCGAACCTGGGGAAATTTGACGGGACGTTCGACCCAGAACTCCCAAGCGTGGCACACATTGATCGCGGGGACATTCGGAAAATGGATGATCGCTTGGGCCGTTTCGACGTAGTGCTGGCCGTGAATGACGTTGGGCGGCTCTGCAATCGAGCGCAGATCATCGACGACCGGGATGCCCCTTCGCCGAATCTCCTGACCGACAATTCCGATTTTTGGAGAATAGACGATGGGCTGATGGCCCCGCCGCAAGAGGCCCACGGCTATATCGCGTACGACCGTCTCGGTTCCGCCGGGCCAATCAAGCCAGACCTGAGTGATAAGCACTTTCATAAAAGCAAATCTCTGAGGCCGGCTGAGCGGACACCGTTCGAATGCGCGAACAGGAAACGAGATTTGGACCGGCCCCGCCCTTTCGGGCAATTCCACCTTTCAGCGGGGATGTCTCAAGCTGTATAATGCTATTGTGAACAGTTCGCCCGCAGGTCGCCGGCAAGTGCAAACGCGAATGCTATCGAAAAACCATTGATTCTGGTGGTGAGCCCGGTTGGGATCGAACCAACGACCCTCTGATTAAAAGTCAGATGCTCTACCGCTGAGCTACGGGCCCTTTTTCACACCAGATCAATGACTTAAAGCGGAGCAACCCGCGAGCATGATCTCGGCCCCAAGCTAAACTGCATCCTCGAAAAGGATACCGCCTGCCTCACGCCGAAGCGTGCTTATAGAAACGCGCCATGGAAGCCGCAACCCTCATTCCGCCAGCTCTTCTGACGGATGGTCGCACTTCCGTGACGAACGTGGGTGGCTCCTCGGCGGCGGGCACGCTATATCACCGCCGAACCTCGCGCCTCCACAGAGAGGCTCGCACCCCAAACGAACAGGAATGATCATGGCCGACAGTGAAGCCCTCGCCGATCTCGATCAGCGCATCGCCGTACTGCGCGACAATCTTCGCCAGCTTGTCGAGCAGGCCGCCGGCTATTCCGGAGCCGAGGACGAAGAGCGAAACGCTGACCGCATTGCCGATCAGCAGGCCCAGCTCGATGCGCTTCTTAAAGAGCGCGACGCCCTCGCAAAAAAGTAACATCCCGTCGTCTGTCTTCCGACAGCGGTCTCATGTGTTCGACAAGCCCTCTATGAATCTCGCCGCCGCCTTGCGGTCGAGCCACGCGTACACACGTATCAAAGTCCGCGCGACATGCCCGACCGTTTGAAGGCCATTCTTCTCGTATGTACCGCGGTCACGCTCTTCTCGGTGCTGGACACGACCGCGAAATACCTCGGCACACGTCTCGGCGTACCCGTTTCTGAGATTGTATGGGTACGTTTCCTCGGGCAAATCTTCTGGATGACGGTCGTTCTTGGCCCCGCCAGAATGCCGAAGCTCCTGAAGAGTAATAATCTCAAGCTTCAATTGACGCGCTCCGCTTTCATGGCCGCGACGACGCTGCTAAACTTCGTCGCCGTGAAATACTTGCGTCTTGATCAGACGCTCTCGATCACGTTCCTGACGCCGCTGGTCGTCGCCGCGCTTGCAGTGCCGCTTCTCGGGGAGCACGTCGGTTGGCGCCGCGCTGTGGCGATCGCCGTCGGCTTCACGGGCGTCTTGATCGTCGTGCGTCCCGGCTTCACCGCAATCCAACCGGCGTTCATCTTCGCGTTCGGCTCGATGCTGTCCTATTCGCTTCTCTTGATCGTGACGCGGAAGCTTTCGCTCTACGATCCGCCACTTGTCACGCTTAACTACGGCTCGTTCGTCGGAGCCGTCGCCGCTGCGCCATTTGCCGTCGTGGACTGGACGTGGTTTTCAAGCATCGAGGTCTGGTTGATGCTGCTCGCGCTCGGTGCTTTGGGAGGCGGCGGCCACTTCCTGATGATTCAAGCCTACCGGTTCGCGCCGGTATCGGCTGTCACGCCGTTCATCTATATCGAGCTGATCAGCATGATCACGCTGAGCTACCTCGTCTTCGGCGACAAGCCCGACCACTGGAGCTTCATCGGCTCGCTGGTGATCGTGGCGTCGGGGCTTTACCTCATCCACCGTGAGCGCATCGCGCATCAGGAAAGCCTCATGGCGCTTGAGCCTATCGAGACTTCGCCGATTGAGGAGAAGCGCTGATCCGCGCCTTCGTTTCAGCCGCCCAATCTTCGAACCGGCCTTCGGAGATGGCCGCGCGCATCGCCGCCATCAGGTCCTGATAGAACACCGTATTCACCCACGACAGGATCATCGCGCCGAGATACTCGCCCGACTTGATCAGGTGGTGAATATACGCCCGCGAATATTCGCGCGCCGCCGGGCACGAGCTCGCTTGGTCGAGAGGCGCAGTATCCTCGGCAAACTTCGCATTGCGCATGTTGAGCGGACCGCCCCAGGTGAAAGCATACCCATGCCGGCCATTTCGCGTCGGCATCACGCAATCGAACATGTCGACGCCGAGCCGCACGCTCTCGATCAGATCGAGCGGCGTGCCGACGCCCATCAGATAGCGCGGCTTGCCCGAGGGCAGATGCGGCAGCGTCTCGGCGAGCGTCGCGATCATCGCCACGTGCCCCTCACCGACCGCGAGGCCGCCAATCGCATAGCCCGGAAAATCCATCGCAACGAGCGCATCCGCTGAGCGACCGCGAAGCTCGATGTCCGTTCCACCCTGCACGATACCGAACAGCGCTTGGCCCCGCCCCGCGCCGCCCGAGGAAAGTTGCATCTCGAACGCACGCTTCGAGCGCTCCGCCCAGCGCAGCGACAATTCCATCGCGCGTTCGACCTCTTTCCGCTCGGCCGGCAATTCGATGCATTCGTCAAACTGCATCTGGATATCGGAGCCGAGCAGGCATTGGATTTCGATCGAACGCTCCGGCGACAGCATGCGCCGCGAGCCGTCGATGTGCGACTGGAACGCAACGCCCTCTTCCGTGATCTTGCGGATCTTGCCGAGGCTCATCACCTGGAAGCCGCCGGAATCCGTCAAGATCGGCTTGTCCCAGCGCATGAACTTGTGCAGCCCGCCGAGCTTCGCGACGCGCTCCGCGCCCGGCCGCAGCATCAGATGATACGTGTTGCCGAGCAGAATGTCGGCGCCCGCGTCGCGCACCTGCTCCGGATAAAGTGCTTTGACGGTCGCAACCGTGCCGACCGGCATGAACGCAGGCGTGCGGATGACGCCGCGCGGCGTCACGATCTCGCCCAACCGCGCTTTGCCGTCGGTTTTCTTCAGATGATAGGAAAAGGATTGGATCATGGCGCTGCCGGGAATAGCAGGCTGGCGTCGCCATAGGAATAGAAGCGATAGCCCGAGCGGATCGCGTGACCGTAAGCCGCGCGCATCGTGCTGAGGCCGGAAAACGCCGAAACCAGCATGAACAGCGTAGAGCGCGGCAGATGAAAGTTCGTCATCAGCACGTCGATCGCCTTGAAGCGATAGCCGGGCGTGATGAAAATCGCCGTCTCGTCGGACCACGGCGCAATCGTTCCGTCATCGCGCGCCGCGCTTTCGAGAAGCCTGAGCGACGTCGTGCCCACCGCCACGATCCGCCCGCCCCGGGCACGCACTTCATTCAACGCAGCCGCGGTCTCGGGCGAAACCTCGCCCCACTCCGAATGCATCTTGTGCGCGTCGGTATCGTCCGCCTTCACCGGCAGGAACGTGCCCGCGCCGACATGCAGCGTCACGAAATGGCGCGAGATGCCGCGCGCATCGAGTGCTGCAAAAAGCTCCGGCGTGAAATGCAAACCCGC
>CAYYDL010000049.1:0-2797 GCA_964470545.1 uncultured Hyphomicrobium sp.
GGTATCTTGAATGCGGATAAAAGATTGATGGCTGAACGGCGTGGATCCGTCGTCCGCGTAGCCGTCGGAGGCTGATCGCGACGACTGCGCCGAGACGCTCGATGAAATCAATCCGACACCGATACACAGCGCGAGAGCGCACACGGCGGCGCGCCACGAGAAAGCCAAGTTAAAGCGCATGAGGCCCTGTACCTTATGACGACCACTGACACTGACGGGGAGTACTCAGTTTACGCCATACACACGCGACTTCGCGCCGTAACGAACGACACGGACGGAATTGTCTTTCCGTTTGAAGTTGAGACCGCCGACACGCTCTGGATCGGTGTTCAAGTCGGCGACGCTCCTGAGCGACAGCGTGATGTCGCCCATGACATTGGCCAGCGCCATCATTTCAGCCTGACGCGCCGTCAACTCTAGCGTTGCCGTCGATGCCGAGCTGTCTGCGGTCTTCTTGCCTTCCTTGGTTTGTATCTGCTGCCCGATCGCAAGAACTCTTACGTTGCGAAACAGCGTGTCTGCTACGTTCTGATCCTGGCCGCTCCGGTCGCGGACGCGCCGGATGAGAATGACATCCACATGATCGTTCGGAAGGATCAGGCTGCCGGCCGCCGTTTCGGCGCGAATCTTCGTCGAGATTGCGCGCATGCCCTGCGGAAGGATCGCGGCAAGAACGCCGCCCTGGCCGGGCTTGATCAACTTTTGCTCGGTCACCGGCTCGCCGGCAAGCAGGGGAGCGCGCGCCACCGATCCTGCGAGCTTATGCAGCATCGCGACGCCGCCGTTTTTTTTCGTGATCGAGTTGCGAGAGACAGCCGCGGTCGGCCACGTCATCCAACGAAAGTTTCCTTCGTTGACGATGTCTCCGACGGGAATATCCGTCGCTGCAACGAGGACTTCACTGCTGTCGACTTTCTTTTCGACCGTAATCGGCGCGGGCGGGCGCACAAGAACGCTCGCGACGTAGTAGGCGAGGACGGCAGCAACGAGTGCCACCGAAAATCCAATCAATTGAGCCCGCTTCATCCGCCCCGCAGTCCTATGAGAACCAAATGCGATTCTTCAGGGCGACGATGATGGCTAATCGTCAATATGGAGTTAATCGTCGTCTCGGACTGAATCCAGCTGCGCGAAAGGTTGCGCAGACAGCACAGAAGATCACAGGCCCGGCGGTGCTCCGAAGAGCTAGGACATCAATGACAGAAACAACTCGGTCTTCGGAAAGACCGCAAGTGCACCGGCCGCAATGGCAATGCCGTACGGAATCGGCCCTTTCGCCGTGTGAAGACGGACGGCCCACGCCGGAAGCGGAAGCACAGTCGCCGGCATTCGGCGATAGGCGAGGAAAGCGAGCGAGAGCAATCCGCCGTAGATCGTGATGAAGCCGAGATAATCGATCATATGGTCGGGACCGATCCAGACGGCGCCGGCAGCAATGAGCTTCGCGTCTCCGCCCCCAAGAAGGTTTAAGGCAAAGAGCGCGAACGTTGCTGCGAGGACGGCCAGTCCCAGCGCGAGATTAGTCCCGAAGACGTCCAGCGGCATCCGCGTGAGAAGCGCAACGACGACAAAACTCCCGAACAGTACCAACGGGATGCGATTGGGAATTTTCATCGTGAAAAGGTCGTTCGCCGCAGCGAATGCCATCGCCACGGGAAATGCCATCAGAATAACGGAGGCTATCGAAGTCATAGACAAAGACCCAAACCCGCCAAGAAGCACGACTGTGCACGATCGAGGTAAAAGCCAGGCTAACCGGGCGAATCCTCAGCGTCAGTTTGAGCCGTTGCCGAATGCTGCACTGACGGAATTGAAGACGCCCTGAAGAGACGTCGAGATCTGCGTCAGGCTGACGATGATACTGACGCTGACGATGCTGGCGATCAGTGCATATTCGATCGACGTCGCACCGCTCTCATCCGAGAGAAATTCGAAGACCTTGGCTTTTTCCATCGCCATTCCCATGAACTGATGTCATCCAGCACGCCTTCGACGGACGACACTGACACGCAGGCTAGCGCTGAAGCGTTAAAATCCGGTGCTGCGGGCCGAAAGTCCGGCCTGGGGGCACCCGCTTTCGCACTACAAAGCTAAAAAGAAAACGCCCGGAGATCGTCCCCGGGCGCGTGGCGATGTCTCAGTGAGAAGCCGAGATCGCTTACTGACCTTCGAGCGAGTCGCTGACGCTATTGAACGTATTCTGGAGGCTACCGCTGACCTTCTGCAGAGCAGCGATGATACCGACGGCAACGATCGCAGCGATGAGGCCATATTCGATGGCCGTCGCGCCCGATTCGTCCTTCATGAAACGCGAAAACATATTCATGTGTACTCTCCCAAACTTGCCTTACGTAAGTGTCCGATCCTTGTCCCCCCGTGGGTCTTCGCCCGCACCGGGAACTGCGCAGGACAATAAACCTGAAAAATTAAAGCCGAGTAAAACTCAATATATTTCGCCGAATAGCGCATAGGACGACAGGAATATGCCTGAAATACCAAATCATAACAGAGTTAATACTTGGATAAAATGAGGAATATCCGAGTTAATATTTATAAAATAAATGATGTTACTGCGAATGAGCACAAATGTTTACCGGTTAATTCTAGGTTGACTACAGTTTACGCAAGAGTATCGTTCTCGATGATCGCGCTTCGGACCGAATAACCGCACGGTTGGCCGAAATGCACGTTCTCCTGCCATTTTTGAGCAGTATGCGGAATATTCGGCAGGACTCCAGCACGACTGAGGTCGTTCCGGGGATGGGACGATCCGCGTTTGTCGCCGACAAGAAATCCT
>CAYYDL010000050.1:0-3254 GCA_964470545.1 uncultured Hyphomicrobium sp.
CAGGCGTCGCGATTGCCAGCCGATGGCTCGCGGCTTTGGCGGCTTCGCCGATGCCGCGCATCAATGCGGCGGTGTCGTTCTCGATGCGCTCCGGTCTGTTCATTGGTCAAGTCCTTGTCAGCGCCATGTCGTCCCGATGAATGAGAGTATCACGGCCTTCGAAGCCGAGGATCGCGGCGATCTCGGTCGAGCGTTTGCCTATGATACGCCGGGCGTCGGCTGCCGCATAGGTGACCAAGCCACGGCCCAGTTCTCGCCCGTCAATCGATCGTATAATAACGGAATCGCCCCGGTCGAACGATCCGTCGATGCGGGTTACGCCCGCAGGCAGCAGGCTCTTACCCGTTAGCAACGCTTTTTCGGCGCCGGCGTCGACGAAAACCTGTCCGTTTGGAACGAGTTGGCCCGAAATCCAACGTTTCCTGGCTGTCACCGGGTCAGATTTCGCGATAAACCATGTGACGCGCGCGCCTTCGGAGATCGCTTGTAGGGGATGATGGATCTTGCCCGTCGTGATGACCATGTTCGTCCCGGCAGCCAGCGCGATCTTGCCGGCGGTGATCTTGGTCTTCATGCCGCCTTTCGATAGCTCGGTTCCGGCATCGCCCGCCATCGCTTCGATTTCGGGCGTGATCTCCGTGACGAGCGGAATATGCTTGGCGTCGGGATGCTCGTTCGGAGGGGCGGTATAGAGTCCGTCGATGTCGGAGAGAAGCACACGGCAATCCGCGGACATCATCGATGCGACGCGCGCCGAGAGACGGTCGTTGTCGCCGTAGCGAATTTCGGTCGTCGCGACGGTATCGTTCTCATTGACCACGGGAATGGCTTTCAGGCCCAGCAGCACTTCGATCGTGTTGCGCGCGTTGAGATAGCGGCGGCGTTCTTCCGTATCGCCGAGCGTGAGAAGAACCTGCGCCGCCGTCAGACCGCGGGCGGCGGCAAGCTCCTGGTAGGCGTGAGCGAGGCTGATCTGTCCGACGGCAGCCGCCGCCTGGCTCTGTTCGAGTGCCAAAGCCCCCTTGGGAAGCTTCAACGTATGGCGGCCGAGCGCGATCGAGCCCGACGAAACGAGGATGATCTCTTTACCGTCGCGCGCGAGTGCTGCGACGTCGTCCATCAGAGAATTGAGCCACGTGGATTTGATGCCACCCGTCGCGCGATCGGTCAGCAGGGCCGAGCCGATCTTGACGACGATGCGCTTCGCCTCTGCCCATTCGGGGCGAGGAGCGAGCATCGTAGTGTCAGGTGTGGACGTGGTGGTCATCTTGGTCTCGTCGTGAGGCTTTGGCGTGCCTTATCCGCAAATGTCGGACGTCCGGCAAGGGGAGCCGATCACATATCGGCAATGCCAGCGGATTTTACCAAATGCGCGTCGCAAGTGTCTCTAAACGCCCTTTTACGGCACGAAGGCCAGAAAGAGAAATGTTCCGAAAATCACCAGATGGAGGAAGCCGAAGAGCACGTTGGTCCGTCCAGTCCCGAATGTCAGGATGCTGGCCGCCAGCGTCATCACGATGAGCGCCTCGTCACCTGGTTCCAGGCCGAGAACAAGCGGTGTATGCAGAAAGATATTCGCAGCCGCAATTGCTGGAATTGTCAGGCCGATCGTGGCCAGGGACGAGCCGAGCGCGAGATTGAGGCTCTTCTGAAGATCGTCCTTCTGCGCAGCGCGAACGGCCGCGATCGATTCCGGCGTCAGGACGATCAGCGCGATGATCACGCCGCTGATACTCGATGGCGCGTCGAGTTGAGATACGCCTGTGTTGATGACGACCGCTATGAGCTTGGCGAGCAGGACGACTGCTGCCAATGCAACACAGAGAAAGAACGCCGACAGCGCGAGCTTTCCTTCCCCACCCGCGGTTGCTTCGGGATGTATCTGTTCACCGATGAAATAGCCTCGGTGCAGCACCGTCTGCGTGTAGAGAAAGACGAGATAAAGCGCGATCGTTACGATGCTGACATATGTCAGCTGGCTTTCGGAATAGAGCCGTCCCGGCGCGGTCGTCGTGTAGTTCGGCAGGATGATCGTTAGGGTCGTCAGCACGATGAGCATCGCGAGGTAGATCTTCGCCGAGGTCACGTCAAAGGACTGCTCGCGGTATCGGAGGCCGCCGACGACGATGCACAGGCCGACAAGGCCCGACGTCACGATCATGATTACGGCGAAGACCGTCTCGCGCACGAGCGTCGGCGTCGCCTTGCCGGTCAGCATTAGCGAGATGATCAGCGACAGTTCGATGATCGTCACGGCGACGGTCAAGACGAGCGTCCCGATCGGTTCACCCATGATATGAGCGACATCTTCCGCGTGATACACAGCCGCGAACACCGCGCCGATCAGCAGGGGAATGAGGAGTATCGTGTTGACGATCCCCAAGGTGTGGGTCGAAAAATCTTCGCCATAGCTCGTCGCCGTCGCTTCGATAAAAAGAAGAAGCCCCAGGACAGGCACGACCCATGTCCAGAGCGGTGTTCGTGCCGAGTGGGTCATGCGATGGCTTTCCAATGATGGGAGGACTTGCGGAAGACCAGCATTCTGGGCGAGTTGAATGCAGGCGGCAAGCCGATCATTTGCATCGCGTGCTGTGCTTCGGTTCCACAGATGCTGCCAAGTGACGTGAGCATTCTCGCGAACGTTATCCTCGGGCTTGTCGCGGGGATCCATCGATCGACGAGTAATCTGCACAATAGATCCTCGGACTAAAGCCGAGGATGACAGCGGAGGTTATTCGCATCCGGTGCGATCTTCACGACCTATGGCTGCCAGGGACCGGCGGAATCGCCATCGGCATCTTCCTCCGTCGTGTTAGCGCGCGTGATCTCACGGGCGAGCGCATAGAGCGCGTCTTTCACGCCTAAGCCCGAGACAGCCGATAACACGAGCGGCGTTTTCCGGGCGGCTTTCTTCAGGATATCGCGGCGTTCGGAGAGCGTCGCTTCATCGAGCGCATCGCACTTCGAAAGCGCGACAATCTCCTTCTTCTTTTCAAGCCCGCTGCCGTAGGCCTTCAACTCACGTCGCACCGTCCTGTAGTCCGCCGCGACATCTTCCGACGTCGCATCGACAAGGTGGAGGAGAACGCGGCAGCGCTCGATGTGGCCAAGGAAGCGATCGCCCAGGCCCGCACCGTCGTGTGCGCCCTCGATCAAGCCTGGAATATCGGCGAGGACGAAATCCGTCTCGCCGGCACGGACCACGCCGAGGTTCGGGTGGAGCGTTGTAAAAGGATAATCGGCAATCTTTGGCT
>CAYYDL010000051.1:0-1879 GCA_964470545.1 uncultured Hyphomicrobium sp.
GGCGGGCACGGTCGAATTCCTTGATGGCCGTTCGGCAGTGCGGGCTCACCTGCACGGCGAGAACCGCCGTGATGTGAAGCTCGGAGCACATGCCCATCAGGATGGCGTTGATGCCCGTGGTGTCAGCGTCGGTCAATTCCGTGACGTTACCAATGCCCATCAGGATCGGAATGTCCGGGCGGCGCTTGCGCAAATCGTAGTAGCGGGCGATCGAAGCGGTGAAGCCATAGTGGATCGGATCAAGGATCGGATCGGCGTAGAAGGGGCGCCCTTTCGCGATCATGATGTCGATGACGCGATCCAACGAGTCCATGTCGGCCGCGCCCGCGGAAATAAGGATCGGCGCAGCGGGGCCTTCATCGACGATTGAAATGGTCTTCTCCGAAAGAGAAAAGAGATAGTCGGCGCCCGCTCGCGTGGCGCGCGACAGTTCTTCCGCATTGAAGGAATCGACGCTGACTTTGGCGCCGTCGGCATGCAGCGCCGCGATAGAAGCTTCCAGATGGGGGAAGGGACTATCCGGCAGACAACCGAGGTCGATGACGTCGGCGCCATCGGCGCGATATTTCCGCGAACGCTCGACGATCTGCTCGGTCGTCAATATGGTTGCATCGACGATTTCACCGAAAATCGTGACGTCCTGTTCAGAAAGATCGATCTTCCTCGCGGTTTGCCCAAGATAGGCTGGGAGGTCGGCGATCTCTTCCGGCCCACGTTCGAAGCGCGTGCCGAAATGGTCGGAAAGACGCTCGAGATCACCGCGAAAGCGGCCGGGCAGGATGACGCGGTCGGCATGTTCCGGGAGCTTCAGCCGGCGCTCGACGATTTCGGTCGTCATCAATGCCGCGACCTTGACTCCGATATTGGCGACCGTCGGTTCCAAGTCGGCGTCGGTCAGCTCTTCGGCAATCCGTTTCACGCGAGGCTCGGCCAGCGATCCGGTCACCAAAACAATGCGCTTGGCCATCTCAAGGCATTTCCCTAATTGAATGCGTATCCCCGTGATTGGCATTGAACGGGCGGCTGTGCAATCTCCGCGGTGCTGCCCATCGACAAATCGCGTGATTTAGGGTTTCCGTCCGCTTCCAGTAGGGGAGATGCGTTTTCATGAAGAAGGTTCTGCTCATCGGGATCGGGGCCGGGAATCCGGATTACGTGACGATGCAGGCCGTCAAGGCGCTCAACGAGGTCGATGTGTTTTTCTTTCTCGACAAGGGGGAAGCGAAGGCCGATCTGGCCGACCTCCGCCGGACGATCTGTGAGCGCTTCATCGAGGACAAGTCCTATCGCATCGTCGAGGTTCCGGGACCGGTGCGCGACCAAAGCGGCGACTATAAAGCTGGGGTCCATGCGTGGCATCGCGACAAAGCTCAAATCTTCAGCTCGCTTATTGCCGACGAATTGAAAGACGGCGACGTCGGCGCATTTCTCGTATGGGGCGATCCATCGCTCTATGACAGCACCATACGCGTGATCGACCAAATCCTGGCGCACGGAACACTCGCATTCGAATACGAGATCATTCCCGGCATCACGGCCGTGCAGGCATTAGCCGCCGAGCATAAAATCGCGCTCAATCCGATTGGCGAGCCGGTGCATATCACGACGGGCCGCAAGCTGCTCGAAGGGTTACCGGAAAAGGTCCATACGGCTGTCGTGATGCTCGATAACGGCGCAGGCCTGCGTGCGCTGATCGACGAGGACGTGGAGATTTTCTGGGGCGCCTATCTCGGCACGCCCGATCAGGTGCTGATTTCCGGCAAGCTGAAAGACTGCGTCGACGCCATCGAAGAGGCCCGCGCGGACGAACGGGCGCGGAAGGGTTGGATCATGGACACCTACCTGCTTCGGCGCGCACCGCGGTAGAGGCCTTGGACTT
>CAYYDL010000052.1:0-4665 GCA_964470545.1 uncultured Hyphomicrobium sp.
AGGGCCGAACGACCAGTACACCGACATCGCAGCCGTTTCGGCTCAACGCCGCGGCAGACTCGTATATGAAATTGCCTTCGCGGTCCCCCGGACGATTCGGAAACCACGGCGCCAGTACAAGCACGCGAGTCATGCGATCCCGAGATTCGGCCGTCGCATCGACGAGGGGAACGTCATCCGCATAACGATCATCGGCGAGGAACCGCAGGCTCCCACCCCACATTAGCGACTCGCGCACACGCCGTTTTCCGGCTGCGCCGCTGAGCTACGCCAGAAGGCAACTTTTGAAGCATTCGATGTCCGCACGGGTGAGCTCCGGATAATTGCCGCAATAAAACCCGCATGAATGGATGAACTCTGTATTGTCGACTGCATAGCTGTCCGCCACATACTTCTTGTAGAATGGCTGAGCCTGGATGTTACCGGCGATGACCGGCCGAATTTCGACGCCGGACTCGGCGAATGCGGTTGTGTATTTAACGAACAGGTCCCGATCGCGGCAGACGAACGGCATGCAAAACGGCGACACCCGCGAAATATGGTCGTGTCTGATTGCGATAAAGTCGGGATGCTTCAGCAGAATTTGCTCTAGTTCGCGGAAGTTACGTTCGCGCGCGGAGATATTCTCTTCCAGCAAGCCCAACTGATGCAGCCCCAGGAAGCCCGTGATTTCCGTCGGGCGCAGGTTGAACCCCAGATCGTAGAACGTGTATTTCGCGTAGAGCTCGGAATTGACGTCATGCGCCTTTCTCAGCCTTACTTGCTCGCGGGCTGAAAGATTGCGGTCCCACCCGTTAGCTCGCGCAACCCGCATCATCGTGGCGAGCTCGTCATCGTCGGTCGTCAGCATGCCGCCTTCGATTGTGGACAGGTGATGCGCGACAAAAAACGAGAACGACGCCGCAACGCCAAAAGTCCCGGTCTTCTTGCCTTCGAGTTCGGTACCAAGCGACTCGCAATTATCCTCGATTAGAATTATTCGGCGGGCATCGCAAATCCGACGAATTTCGCCAAGGTCGCCGGCAAATCCGAGCACATTCGTAATAAAAAAGGCCTGTAAATCCAGCTGCTCGAGGCGAGCCAGCAATGTTCTCGAGGAAGAATTCAAGGTCGCCGTTTCGCAGTCGATCGGCACCGGCTGCAGACCCATCTGGATGATCGGCATGACATTGGTGGACCACGTCAGCGCGGTGAAACCTACTTTGTCGCCGTCTTTCAGACTGCCGATATTTTTCAGCGCCTGCAGTAAAAGTAGGTTTGCACTGCCGCCGCTGTTGACGAGAATGGCATGCTTCGCATTCTGCAGATCAGCGAAGGCTTCCTCGAATGACCGGCACTGCTCCCCCATGCTGAGCTTGCCGGTCGTCCGGATGAATGCAGCAAGAGCCTCTTTGGTCTCTTGCTCGTGCATGAACGCATTCTTCATCAAGGGGATCATTCAATCGACCTTCTGGATAACGCCATCCACTCTGCTTGGCGGCCGCTGGGACAGGCCAAGATCGCCGAACAGCCCTTGGAAACGATGGACCCAGGTGTGGGCGCTTAACGCGCGGCGGCGACCGGCTTCCGCTATCGCGCGGCGCTCCAATTCGTGTTCGAGATAGTAGCGTGTCTTCTCGAGCAGTTCGCCCACGGTACGCCACGTCACGATTTCCTTTCCCACCTCGAAGAATTCCCGATGTTCGGGCATGTCTTCGACGAGATAGAAACCGCCCGCCAGCGGCACCTCAAAGTCGCGCACTTTGACTTGCTGCCGCGCCGTAGTTGCCGAACCATTGTCCAGGCGCGTAATGCCTATATTGATCTTCGATCGCCTGAAAAGACTGACCAGGTCGCCCTTCGGCACGAAGCCGTGCTTGGCCGCCGCGCTTAGATCGGCGGTGCCGCTCAATTCCACGCTCGATCGGCGCAGCAGATGGGGAAAGCGGCGCGTCACGGAACGCGCCAATGGCGCAATGCCCTCCCCCCGCAGTCGCGTCCAACTATAATGATAGAGGTCGCAGAGCGACTTTTCGAGGCTGGTTGGACCCTTGATCGAATGCCCGGCATTGTCCCAACCCTTGCCATAAACAGCGAGCGGAATTCCCGCACGCTCTACCTCCTGCAGAACCTGCACGCGACAGGCGATCGGCGTGCCAACGAAGGTGACCGGTTCGGCGGGGGTAAACGTCGCGGCTTCGTCCGCGGGTGTTGGCGCTCGCCCGGCAAAGGGGAAATAGTATACGGCAGCGCCATGGCGAGCGAGATTGGCCATGTTCTCCCGCTGTCCGCACAGTATCCGGCTGAAAAACCGCGCCGTCCGCGTGTGCCTGTACCATTGCGAATTCGAATCGACGACGTAATTGACGATCGGGATATCTATCTGGGACAGCGCTTTAGCTGTTTCCGCCGAGAGAAAATCGTCGGAGACGTAACAGAATATGAAATCCAGCCCTTCACTTTTAAGCGCGCGAATTTCGTCCAACAGCTCGCGGTTTTTTCGCTGTCGCTCGTCTTGCCGCGCGCGCCCATAGAACTCGCCAACATAGGGACCGTAGCGGTAGCAAACGACGTCGTGACCCATCTCAGACAAGCTGCCGTTGATGTGCTCCTCGATCCAGCTTGGCGACTCGAGAACCGTCAACACCCGCATCGATACCGCTCACAATGCCGGAAACGCGTAGTCGAGCTGCCGCCGAGACCAGGCGCGGTCGTCGGGCCGCGCGGACCGGCCGCTTTGTTCCGAAAGCGCTGCGACAATCACGGATTGATTTTCCGTGTCAGGCGCACCTGCTGATACCAACCGAGATAATCCCAATCGCCGCGGACGATCGACCTGAAATCATCGAAGCTGCAATCTCTCGAAATGTTAATCCGTGGAATTGCAAACGGGTCGCTGCGCTCCATGACCGGCCCATGGATGCCGGCAAGCGCGTACGCGTAGCCCGCACCAGCGACCAGACGGCGCAGCCGCGCCGTATGCCGCCCCCAGGTATAAGCGAACACGGGAAGGCAGGCGCCCAAGGCCTCGGCGATGCGGAGGCGCGAATTGGCGAGCTCGGATGTCACGCGGTCGTCCGACTGGACGGTCAGATCGAGATGATTGATACCGTGCGCGCCGATTTCCCATCCGGCGCTCGCGAGGTCCTCGACTTCGCGCCAAAGCAGAAACTCCTCTCCTGGATAATGTCCCTGCTCAGGGACGGAAGCGCGGCGTTCCCGCTCGCCGATCCAGCCCGTGCACAGGAACGCGGCGGCTGGCGCTCCTACGGCATTAAGGATCGGCATGGCCTGGCGGTGGAGGCTTCGATAGCCATCGTCAAACGTGATCGCGGCCCGCAATTTGTTCCGGCCAGGTGTTGTCAGCAGTTCGCTGACAGGCACGACCGCAGCGGTAGCCTGCAGCCAATCCATCTGCCGCGCAAACGCGGCCGCCGGCAGCGCAAGAGGACTGTCGCCGATCGAGTGATAAAGCAGGAGGATGTCACGCGACTGCGCGCTGGGCCGGAGCGAGAAGACCGTCGCCAAGCCCCGTTTCACGGTGCTCTTGAGGCTCATGCCCGCGTTCCGCGCCACTGCCGTGCGGCCATTCGATGCGAAGGCTGATTGATCAATTCTCGCCAGGTATTGCAACGGCCCGCATGTTGCCGACAGCGCGATATCGCGCGCTTATCGGACGTCGCACGGGCTCGGCCTTGCGCACGAGACCCATCCCTACTCCGACCGTCGCCCAGAAGATTCCCGATTCGGCAGATCCCGGAGCGGTCCACCACGCCTCGAACACCGACTGTGCGAGCAACCCGATGACGAGCCCCGTCGTAAGGGCCAGTTCCATTTTGGCTTCACCAGGCGCGAGACGCCAAAGGCTTCGCAAGAGAGGCGCGAGGATCGCGATGACCAGAAGCGCATAGAAGAACAGGCCGATCACCCCAATCTCCTCGATGATCGCAAGCTGCGAATTTCCTTTCTCTCGCCCGTAGCGGAGTGCGTTCAGGCCGCCGGAGAAGGAGCTATCTCCGTACGAGGCGCCGTATCCCAATCCGACCATCCCGCCTTGCCGGGCGCCCTCCATGGAATCCTCCCAGGCGTCTCTTCTCGTATAGAAAACGTCTCCGTCCGGACTGTATTTCAAAATCAGTCGCTCATAGACCTGATCCTGGACTTCGGGAACCACCACGCTGGCGACCGCTGCCAGGCCTAATAATAATATGAGCATCGTGAGCATCTTGGATGGCCGCATTCCGAAGATCCCGACGCCGACAATGGACACAGTGCACAGCACGCCGGCTCGCGAACCCGCCCGCCATAGCATCACGCCGATGACCACGGCCGCGGCAATTGTCACGCCGCGCCAGAGAGGTCCCGTAGGACGACTGAATGCTTTATAAACGAGGAACATCACAAGAGGCACGCTTGCGGCCACGACCATTCCAAGAAAGTTCGGGTTGCCAGTGAGTCCCTCGTACAAAACCATTGCTGACTGTACGATCGGTTTGCGTCCGCTGATACCTGAGGCGAAAGTGATTGCTGCCGCCGGCGTCAAATAATACAGAGACGGGATTTTTTCGCCCAAGACCCACAGGTAACCGCCCATAAGAAAGAGGAGCACTGTTAAAATTGAGGCGGCTCCTTTTAGAAGGGACAGCTCGGGGACGAGCGACCATACAGACGTCAGCAAACACCATG
>CAYYDL010000053.1:0-4737 GCA_964470545.1 uncultured Hyphomicrobium sp.
TCGACGGTGCGGATCTCGTCGCCGAGCTTGCCAAAATCCGCTGAGAGAATTGAGGGGGCGATCAAGAGAGGGCGCGACACGTTTGACCTTTCGATGCGTTCGCTCAGATGACACGCCGGCGGCGCTCAACGAGCTGCAAGATAAGCGGCGTCAGAATGAGCTGCATGGCGAGATCGAGCTTGCTTCCCGGAATGACGATCGAGTTGGCGCGCGACATGAAGCTGTCGTGGATCATTGACAGCAGATACGCAAAATCGATACCGCGCGGCTCCTTAAATCGGATGATGACCATCGATTCATCCGGCGTCGGGATCCAGCGGGCAATGAAGGGGTTCGAGGTGTCGACCGTCGGTATACGCTGGAAGTTGATGTCCGTCTGGGTGAACTGCGGGCAGATGTATTGGACGTAGTCGGGCATGCGCCGCAGGATCGACTGCGTCACCTCTTCGGTGGTGTAGCCACGCTCGGCACGATCCCGTTGAATCTTCTGAATCCACTCGAGGTTGATCACCGGCACGACGCCGATTTTGAGATCGGCGTGCCGCGCGACGTTGTGGTCGCCCGTTACGATCGCGCCGTGCAGGCCCTCATAGAGAAGCAGATCCGTATCCGGGGCGATTTCTTCCCACGGGGTGAAACTGCCGATCGGCGAGCCAAATGCCCGGGCTTCAACCTCGTCGTGGATGTAATGACGGTAGACCCCCTTACCGCTGTCGGAATAGCTTCTAAAGAGGGTCTCGAGCTCTTCGATAAGGTTCGCCTCGACGCCGAAGTGGCTGAAGTTGTGATTTCCGCGCTTTGCGGCAGCCTTCATCGCTTTTTCCATGCCGCAGCGATCGTAGCGATGAAAAGCATCTCCTTGTACGAACGCGGCTTTCACGTGCTCACGACGAAAGATGATGTCGAACGTTTGCTTTACCGATGTCGTGCCTGCGCCGGACGAGCCGGTGACGGATATGATGGGATGCTTAATCGACATTGACGAGGCTCGAAGGACTTCGGTTCAGGGCTCTGAAAATCATGGCAATGCTCTGAAGAGGCCACGCCGGCCGAAGAGCGGAGACCGATCTCCCTTGAATTCCTGGCCGCTATAAATGCGCATGACACGATCAACCTCGTCACGTGAGCCGCAGACCAACGGCGTCTTCTGATGAAGGGATGCCGGGACGACGTCAAGCACACGGTCTTTCCCCGTCGTCGCGCGCCCGCCTGCCTGCTCGACGACCCAACTTATCGGGTTTGCCTCGTATAAAAGGCGAATGCGCCCCTGGTGAAATCCTTTCCGACGATCTCCGGGATAAAGGTAAATGCCGCCGCGGGTCATAATACGGTAAACGTCCGCGACGGGCGAACCGGTCCACCGCATGTTGAAATCGTGCCCGCGCGGCCCATTCGCTCCATTCTCGCAGTCGTGGATGTAGATGCGGATAGGATCGTCCCAATGGCGGGCGTTAGAAGCGTTGATCGCATATTCATCCGCTTCAACTGGGATGGAGACGTTTCGCGCCGTCAGACGGAAAAGGCGGGACTCGCGATCAAGCGTAAAAATCTGAGTGCCGTGCCCGACGGTCAGCACCAGGACGGTTTGGGGACCGTAAACGAAGAAGCCTGCGGCGAGCTGGTGAGAGCCGGGACGGAGAAATGCCGCCTCGCCCTCCGACGACGGGTGGCGTGGAAGAATGGAAAAAATCGTCCCGACGGAAACGTTGGCATCAACATTCGATGAGCCATCAAGCGGATCGGCAGCAACAAGAAGCGGCGCGTCCTTCTCGATGGTGATGGGGAGTTCCGCTTCTTCAGACGCGAGAGCCGCTACCGGAAGACCTCGCAAGGCTTCGACGATGAGATTGTTGGCGAGAACATCGATTTCCTTCTGCTCATCGAGTTGCCCGGCACGCGCAACGACGCGGCCCAGCCGTCCGCCGAGCCCTCCGCGCCCGATAAGCTCCGAAAGATCCATGCTCGCGTCGGCGAGTGCGAGTACTATCTCCGCGACTTGGCCGCGCGTACGACCATCCAGCGTCCAATTCGAAAGATACTCTTTAAGCGTCGGGAGACCCATACTGCCTTTCCAGCGCCCGCCGGCTCTTGGGTGGAAGTTTATCTCAACTTACTTACGCCAGAGAAGCGAGCCAGCACTTTCCATATCAGATGCACTACGCAGATCGCCGTTATTTTTGCTGGGGTGCAGCATAGTGTTGCGCGGCGATAAGGGTTGTAGCAGCGTCTATATCCGCGAAAGGCACTTCCGATTATTAATGGATATCTGCGGAAAAGCTGCGCCAAGACTCAGACGTCGAATTCTTCAATTTTAGCGAATGCACCGCGCAGCGCATCAGACCAGGCACCCGAGAGCTTGCGGAAATATTCGTCATCCGCACCAATCCGCTTTTCCCGCGTGATGTCGAAGGTGTCGCGCTCGTACAGAACGAGATCGATCGGCATTCCGACCGAAAGGTTCGATCGCAATGTGGAGTCGAACGAGAGGAGGATCAGCTTCGCGGCTTCTCCCAGACGCATATCCGCGTGGGCCACGCGGTCCAGGATTGGTTTGCCGTACTTATGCTCGCCGATCTGAAAGAAGGGCGTATCGTCCGTCGCCTCGATGAAGTTCCCCTCGGGATAGATTTGAAAAAGGCGCGGCCGCTCGCCTTTGACCTGTCCGCCGAAGATGAAGTTCGTATTGAAGCCAAGCTTGCTGGCTTCAAGCGCAGCGCCGTCGATGCGGCGAGCCTCCCGGACCGCGTCACCGACGACGCGTGCGGCGCGGTACATATTGGGCGCATTGTAGAGCGTCGCGACCTCTTCCTCCGCCTCCTCGGCGATGCTCTCGTTCAACAAGCTGATGACAGCCTGGGTTACGGCAAGGTTTCCTGCGCTGAGGAGGACAAAAACCCGCTCACCGGGCCGCCGCCACGTTTGAAGCTTTTTGTATTGCGCGATGTTATCGACGCCGGCGTTGGTACGGGTATCCGCTGCGAACACGAGTCCTCGTTCCAAGCGGAATGCTACCGCGTATGTCATACATTCGTCTCCGAAGCCGGCACGCCATTTATTGTTGCTGGCTGCTCTGCTGCTGGACTTCGACGATGACGTCAAGCTCTTCGTTTGCTATTCCGCGGCGAGAGCCGCGGATTGGGGCCGCATAGGTCGAATCGAGCCCCGCCGCGAGCCGAACATACTTGTCAGTCGGGCATAGACGGTTCGCAGGATCGAAGCCGACCCATCCCAGCCCTTCGAGCCAGGCTTCCGCCCAGGCGTGGTTAGCATCCGACGGTTCGTCAGCACCCGTCAGAATGTAGCCGCTGACGTAGCGCGCCGGGATGCCGAGCGAGCGTGCAGCGGCGATAAAGACATGGGCGTGATCCTGGCAAACGCCTTTGCCTTCCTTCAGCGCTTCGGTGGCTGTCGTGTGCGGGGTTGTCGTGCCGATCTGATAATCGATGGTATCGCGAACGGCATGCATCAGATTGTGCATGCCGCGGATGTCGGATTTCGCGCCGGACTCACGTGCAAGAACGCGAATTTCTTCGGTCGGCATCGTCCTTTCCGTATGACGGCGATAAACTCGGATAGGAGCGGCCTCCGCCAGGCCCCGTACGATGCCGGCCCTATCTTCCGTATCGATCACCCCCTTGGCGATGATCAACGATTCGGCGTGCTCCTCCGTGCAGCTTACCAGATGCACCAGATTCCCGAAACCGTCGCGGAACGGCTTTACCGCATCTACGCCGGGCGCGCTGACGCGCCATTCGACCACACGCTGGCCTTGAAAGGAGGGCGGCGTGAGTCGGAGCGCTAGAATGGAGTACTTCGTCGGCTCGCTGTAAACGTAACGCGAAACATGCCCAATCGAAATACGCATCGTCGGACCCTCAATCGCTGAAATGGTAAGCGGCAGAGATTTCGTTTCCAAGCTTATTATTGCGGGCGATGAAATCCTGCACGAATTCGTGCAGTCCGGACTGGAAGATATTGTCGATGTTGGACTCGAGCAGGAGATCTCTGGTCGATTCCGCCGTCAGCTGGCAGTCATGCCGGGCGCCGTAGAAAACAGCGAGGTCACGAAGGGCCACCGTCAATTCATCATAACAAGACCGCAGCGAGCGCGGCATCTGGCGATTGAGAATCATGAAGTCCGCGATCTTGAGCGGACGGTAGTGATCCTTGAAGACCCAGCGATAGCTACGGTGTGCTGACACCGAGCGCAAAAGCGCCGCCCATTGATAGCTGTCTTTCTCGCTACCGACCATCTCGGTCGACGGCAGCAAATGATAATATTTAACATCGAGAATACGCGCGGTGCTATCGGCGCGTTCGATGAACGTGCCGACCTGACTGAAATAGAATGTATCGTTGCGGAGGATCGTGTTCAGCATGGCGCCGCGGTAGAGCGCCGAGCGCGAACGTACCCAGTCGAGAAGCTCGGGCAGTGAATTGGAGGTGATCGTGACGGGGCGGATTGCGGAAAACTCAAGCCAGGAGCTGTTCAGGCTCTCCCACATCTCGCGCGTCAGCGCGGTGCGCTGAGCCCTTCCGTTTCGGCGCGCGGATGCCAAACATGAGGCGATGCTCGACGGATTCGACGTGTCGAAGAGCATGTAGTCAATAACATTCTGGGAAATCAGCTCTCCGTGGCGCTGCAGGTATCCCGGCAGACAGCCGGCGCTTTCGAGGGTCGACCGCCATTCTTCGTGGAAACCCTCGCCCTCGCGGGGCAACAGCACGATCCGGTAT
>CAYYDL010000054.1:0-4196 GCA_964470545.1 uncultured Hyphomicrobium sp.
CGTCGTTGCAGCGATCGCCGTGGCGACAGGGGCTGCGGCTTATGCACTGCCTCTGGATCAACTCAGAGCCATCGACGTCTCGGGCAACGTCAACGACCTCATGATTGCCGCGGGCTTCGGGATCGATCAGGTGAATGTTTCGGGGCAGCACTACACGGCCGACTCTGATGTGTTCGACGCGTTGGATCTAACGAACGTGAAAACTTTCGCGGCGTTCGATTCCGACGCAGCGCTGAAGCGGATCGAGCGAATTCCGTGGGTCGACACGGCGCAGCTCACGCGCGTCTATCCGGGGACGCTTGACATTGTGATCCACGAGCGCGTTCCTGCCTTCATCTGGACGCGGGGCGAAACGAATTATCTCGTTGATGCGACCGGACGCACGCTCGGGCCGATGCCCGTCGCGAGTTCCTGGAACTTGCCGCGCGTTGTCGGCGAGGGCGCCGACAGCGAAGCCATTCTGATGCTTTCGGCCCTGCGCCAGTATCCGCGCATTGAACGCGAATACGCCTATGGCGAACGCGTCGCGGAGCGGCGTTGGCGCGTCATCCTCAAGAACGGCACGGCGCTGGATCTCGCCGCGGATCGTGAGATCGAAGGGTTTCAGGAAATTGCCAATACGGCTGCAGTGCTGCCCGCTCTGACGGGAAAACCCATGATCGTCGATGTTCGCACGCCCGGACGCATTGCGATGCGCCCGGTGACGCAAACATCCGTCCGGACGTCTTCTCTCGCAGGGGCCGGGATGACTTCTATCGCCTCGGCTCAGCAGTAGGGAGGCTTTCATGGCGGATCGGCGCAGCTATAGAACGTTCGGGCTCCTCGACATCGGCACGAGCAAGACCGTCGCTGCGGTCATCGTCGCTGAATACGTCGCCGGGCAACCGCAGCCATCGCTGCGACTTGCCGGTCTTGGCATGCAGCGATCGAAGGGCGTGAAAGCCGGTGTTTTGACGGACCTTGATGAAGCGGAATCCGTTGTTCGCGGTGTCATCGGGAACGCCGAGCGTGCTGCAGGAATTTCCGTCGGCGGCTTTACGCTGTCGGTTGCAGCTGGGCGGATCTCGTCGTTGCATTGCACGGCGCGCGCCGAGGTCGAGACCGGTCATGTTACGGAAGAGGATCTGGCGCGGCTCGTGTCGGCGGGTGAAAACTATGCCGAGCGCAACGGACGGACGCTACTCCATCTCAATCATCTGGGTTACGAGGTCGACGGTGCAGGCGGCATCCGCGATCCGCTCGGCCTTTCCGCGCGCCGTCTTTCGGCGGGACTGCATGCGGTAACGGCCGACGAAGCGCCGCTGCGCAACCTGCTGGTCCTCGTCGATCGGTGCTATGCGGGTTGCGACGGCCTCGTTGCGGCGCCCTACGCGAGCGCGCTCGCGGCGACGACGGCCGAAGAGCGGCAGTTTGGTGTGACATGCATCGATTTCGGGGCAGGAACGACGTCGATTTCGCTTTTTGCTGAGGGGCGTTTTACGGGCACGGACGTGATCCCGGTCGGCAGCCAGCACATCACTTACGACGTTGCGAAGGCGTTGCAGACGCCACTCGCCGAAGCCGAGCGAATCAAAACGCTTTATGGCACATTGATCAAAGCCCAGTCCGACGAGCACGAATCGTTCTCCTATCCAATTGCCGGTGAGGAAGACGACGGGAGCTACGAAACCAGCAGGGCGCGGCTGACGGATATCATCCGACCGCGCGTGCAACAAATCCTGGGGCTCGTGCGTGAGCGTTTGGCCCTCAATGCGGCTAGCCGCTTCGTAGGAGACAAGGTCGTTCTGACGGGCGGAGCCAGCCAACTGATCGGATTGCCGGAATTCGTCGCGAACCAATTCGGGCGCTCGGTGCGTCTTGGGCGTCCTATGGACCTCCCGGGTCTCAATGCGAGCCTTGCCGGGCCGCAGCTCGCGACGCTTTCGGGACTTGCGATCGTCGCTGCGCGCGGCGACGGCGAATTCAGCATGGCGCGCAGTCGCAAGACGGTGACGCAAGGGTATCTCGGTCGCGTCGGAACGTGGCTCAAACGCGGGTTTTGAAGACGTGTCGAAAACGGAAATGAGATCGTCGAGGCAGACGGCGTGCGCGGCACAGATAATCGTGCCGCACGCCAAGTACACAATTTCGGGGACGCCATGAGCATCAAGCTGCAATTGCCGAAGCTGGTCGACGCCAAGCCTCGGATCACCGTTATCGGCGTCGGGGGCGCGGGCTGCAATGCTGTCAATAATATGATCGCAGCGGGCTTGCAGGGCGTGCAGTTCGTGGTTGCGAACACGGACGCGCAGTCGCTCGAGGCGTCAAGCGCCGAGCACCGGATTCAGCTTGGTGTCAACCTCACGGAGGGTCTTGGTGCGGGCGCACGGCCAGAGGTCGGCGAAGCCGCAGCGGAAGAAGCGCTGGAAGAGCTGCGAACACATATCGCGGGCGCGCACATGGTGTTCATCGCGGCCGGCATGGGTGGTGGAACTGGAACCGGCGCGGCTGCCGTCATCGCACGGATCGCGCGCGAACTTGGAGCGCTGACGGTCGGCGTCGTCTGCAAGCCGTTCCAGTTCGAAGGGGCGCGGCGCATGCGGATCGCAGAGGCGGGTGTCGAAAATCTCCGGCATCTTGTCGACACACTGATCGTCATTCCGAACCAAAATCTGTTCCGCATCGCTAACGAGCGCACGACCTTCGCGGAAGCCTTCGTCCTTGCGGACCAAGTGCTCTATTCGGGCGTCGCGTGTATCGTTGAGCTTGTTCTCAAGGAAGGGCTTATCAATCTCGATTTCGCCGACGTCCGCACGATCATGAGCGGAATGGGCACGGCGATGATGGGAACCGGTGAAGCTACCGGCGAGCGGCGCGCGATCCTCGCGGCCGAAGAAGCCATTGCCAATCCGCTCCTCGACGATGTGACTCTTCGCGGGGCCAAGGGACTCCTTCTCTCGATCTCGGGTGGCCGCGACATGACGCTCTACGAAGTCGATGAGTCGGCAAGCCGGATTCGGCAGGAGGTCGATCCCGACGCCAACATCATCGTCGGTGCGACGTTCGACGAACAACTCGGCGACAGGTTGCGTGTTTCGATCGTTGCTTCGGGAATGAATCCGAGGGCGGAGCAGACGCTCCGGCAGCAAAGCGCGCCCGCATCTTCATCTGTGAGCCAAACGGCTCCAACGCCTTCGGTCACGGACATGGCGCAACAGCCGTACACTGCTCCACATCAGCAGATGGCGGCGCCCGCGATGGTTCCAGGGGCACCTGGTGATTTGCAGAGGCGTCTAGCGGAGGCGCTGCAGGCGCAGCCGAGCCCGAATCAGCAGAATTTTTCGGCGGCTATCCACAATGAGGGAGCTCGTTCCAACCGGGACACGTGGGTTGCTCCAGGAAATGTCATGATCGAGGACGGGCTGGAAAATTTTCCTCCCCTGTCCGGGAACGCTTTGTTACGGACTCCGCCGCTTCCGCCCGAGGCTGCAACGCCGACCTACGACCCCCGATTCGAGCCGCAGGCGCCCACGGAAGTTCAGCGTGCATCTCGTCGTGTTCCGCGCATTGAGGACTTTCCTCCGCAGGCTCAGAAGGAATGGAATGCGCGCCGCGGCGGCAGTGTCCATGCAAACGCCAGAGATGAAGAAGAGCAAAGAAAACCGGGCCTTTTTGGACGTCTCGCCGGTCTCGGGAGAAAATAATCAGAGGCATCAATGCGTCCTCTGATGCCCAGTTTCAGTCGGCGTTGGATCGTGGAAAAAGCGTGGCAAACACGTGTCGTTTCGGTCGTGCGGAACGCGGTCAAAATGGGGCTGCATCAAGACGGGCGAAACGTCAAGGATGGTTGCTAAAGCGTAACACAATGTAAGAAAGCGTGATTTGTCGGTGTTTAGCGAAGCAGTTAGCTTTTGGGCATCGACCACTTTTGATGAGCTTTTGACCAGCGCTGACACGGCCAAAATAAGGCTGGAATGCTCTGGACGAATCAGGAGGACATCAGGGTAGTCAGGGGGTGGTTGGCCGCACAATGCTGGGGAGCAGCGGTCCGCCAGAGAAATGAGGGACGGCGCTGTATGTCGAATCGATTCATCGGTGCGCGGCAAACCACGCTTGCCCGCGAGATCCAGTTGACAGGCACGGGGGTGCACAGCGGAGCTCCGGTATCACTCACACTGCATCCTGCAGAGGCTGATACTGGGCTCCGCTTTCTCGTT
>CAYYDL010000055.1:0-1602 GCA_964470545.1 uncultured Hyphomicrobium sp.
GGCACATGCCGGCGAATTGCCCACCCAGCTTCAGGCGAATCTTCAGGCGATCGAGAGCACGCAGATGCAGATCCAGGCGACCGTGCAGTCGCTGAACCAGGACCGTGAGCAGCGTGTGTCGATCGATCGCCAGATCAAGGACCTCGAAGCGGCCGCACCGGTGGCCGCGGCGGTCCCATCCGCTCCCGTTGATGTCAGCTCCGGAGTGCCCGTGGGTGGCACGACCGCCCAGCAACTGGCCGCCGCCAAGGAGCAGCTCGCATTGATGCAGAGCCAGATGCACTGGACGGATAACCATCCGAACGTCAAGAGCGCCAAGCGGCTCATTGACACGCTCCAGAAGAAGCTCGATGCCGAGATCAAGGCACGACCGAATGGGAATGACGACGGCGTCGCCGACATGACCCCGGCAGAGCTGGCCCGCGCCCGTCAGCTCCGTGACTTGAAGGATCAACTGACGCGGCTCGACGCTTCCATTGCACAGAAGGAGGCCGACGAGGCCAAACTTCGGACGATTTCGGCCGACTATCAGAAGCGTGCGGATGCGGCGCCGAATCGCGAGACCGAGATGATCCAGCTCACGCGGGATTACTCCACTATCGAGCAGATGTACACGAACCTGCTGGCCAAGAAGCAAGAGTCGAAAATCGCGGCAAATCTCGAGCGGCGCCAGATTGGCGAGCAGTTTTCCATCCTCGATCCGGCGCGAGTGCCCGAACGTCCCGTACGGCCGAACCGCAAGCAGATCAGCCTCTTTGGCATCGCGATCGGCCTGGGCGTCGGTCTGGCGCTCGTTGGCGTCCTCGAGTACCGCGACAAGAGCTTCAAGACCGACACCGATGTGACAGGGCTCGTCGATCTGCCGGTGCTGGCCGCTGTTCCGCTCATGCAGTCGTCATCGGAGCGCCGGCGGCGGCTGCAGTGGGGCATCCTGACGAACGTCGTCTGCGCCGGGGTCGTGGCCGCGGGTCTGTCGGTCGTGCTGTATACGTTCGTTCGGTGATTGACGATGTACGAAGCGTTTTTCGGTCTGCGCGAACGGCCATTCGACCTGACGCCCAACCCGCGATTTCTCGTCCTCACGGACGCGCATCGTGAAGCGTTGCGGAATCTTGAATACGGCGTGGCCAGCCGCAAGGGCATCACGTTGCTCGTCGGCGAGGCGGGGTCAGGAAAGACGACGATCATCCGCGCGGCGATCGATGCCCTGTCCAATCGCATCTATTGCGTCAACCTGTGCAATCCGACGCTGTCTCGCGACGAGTTCATCGAGATGCTCGCGCGGCAGTTCGGCCTGCCGCCGGCCGCGATGCGGTCGAAGACGGCCATGCTGCTCGAACTGGAATCACTCCTGCTGAGCCGCGCGCAGCAGGGCGACACCACGGTGCTCGTGGTGGACGAAGCGCACAGTCTTCCGCTCGAGCTGCTCGAGGAAATCCGTCTGCTCGCGAACATCGAGACACACTCGCAGAAGCTGCTCTGCGTCATTCTCGCCGGACAGCCGGAACTGGCAGACCGGCTCAACACGACCGCGCTGCGGCAACTGAAGCAGCGCGTGGGGCTCCGTTGCGAGTTGCGTCCGTTGACCGCGCAGGAGACGGC
>CAYYDL010000056.1:0-3334 GCA_964470545.1 uncultured Hyphomicrobium sp.
ACTGTCTGCTTGTAGCGGACCTTGATATCCCGCTCGCAGAGCACTTTCAGCAATTCTCGCTTGGCCCAGAGCTCGTGAATATCGAGATGCCACCATTTGGTAGTCGGTTCGATCGTAATGAGCGGACGTTCACTCGCAGCGGTCAAAGACAAAAAACCTCGTGTGAAGCGCCTGTCGCGAAATCCCTGCTCGGGTGCTTCGGTCAAAGCGCCAATTCCATCGTCCCGGTTCAGGCAAGCACTTTACGTGCCAAACGGAAAATTGTTTTGGAATTCCGGTGTGCCCCGCACCGCATCATGGATCTCGGTTATGATTTCGCGAAGTCCGGATAAAAGCTATTGATGCTCTAGGCGCACGGTTATTGAATAGGGCTGTAGGTGGTATATGGGGATACCTCGGATGGCGGATACCCAAAGCCCAGGGACAGCAGTGTGCGAGCCGTAGATGTCGATAGCAAGGCCCATCGACTGGCACCCGGTGTGCAAAGCCAACTCATTTGGCAGTGCAAGAAAGGACACGTCCCGACCTAATTCCTTAGGCTAATTTTTTTTAGCTGCCCCATCCTGGTACATCCTTTTACCGCTATTGTCTTTTTCGTACAGCCGAGAAAATCTCGCTCATAAGTGGATAAAACTGCTGCCATTTTTGAGTGCGGGATTTTGCCTTGTCAGAACCTTTTCTTTCTTTGGCTGATTTCCAAAAAGGGGGGCTTCCGGTCGACATTCATAACGGCCGTTTGAGCAGCCTTAACCATATTGCGAATAGCCGTGCACCGGATATGGACGTCGAGGGGGGGACTCTGCCTGCCGCGATAGCTGCGCTCCGGGAGCGGCAGAACCCTCGCGCTATTCGAACTTTCCAATCGAGCCTTATGAATGCCTCCCCCATCGGGGGCAGACAAAAGCGCGTGTTTGACATGATGATTGCGTTAGCCGCGCTGGCCATGCTCACGCCGGTGCTGGCACTTCTGGCCGTCGCAGTGAAAATAAGTATGGGCGGACCCGTGCTCTATCGCCATCGGCGCATCGGTTTTAACGGGCGGTCGTTCGACTGCTTGAAATTCCGAACGATGGTCACCGTCGGCGATCGAGCGTTTCAGGATTATTTGGATCGCAATCCGGCCGCCGCAGACGAGTGGCGCACGAAACGCAAACTTGAAAACGATCCTCGCGTCACTCGAATTGGCCGTTTCTTGAGAAAGACGAGTCTCGACGAATTGCCGCAGTTCATTAATGTTTTGCGCGGAGAGATGAGCCTCGTCGGGCCAAGGCCGGTCGTTCGACAGGAGCTTGAACTCTACGGCGCACTTGTCAGCGACTATATGCGCGCCCGCCCTGGGGTCACTGGCCTATGGCAGGTGAGTGGCAGAAGCTCGCTGTCCTTCGAGCAAAGGATTGCGCTCGATTCAACTTACGTTCGAGATTGGGCGCTGGCGAAGGACGTCATAATAATGATGCAGACCTTGCCGGCCATATTCAAGACGCCGCACGCCGTCTGAGTTGTGGGCATTTCCGCCCTTCTTATTGAGGATCGCGTAGACGCGGTCGCACATGGAATTTAAAGCGCCCGCAATTGACTCCCTTAAGCGGGAGGCCCCCGAGGCAATGTGGGACGCAACCGAGCTTGAGAAGTGACGCTTCAGTAAGACACTCGGCAAGTCATTCAATCGAGCGCGCGACTAGCGCAAATTGAGGGGGAGTTTTGAACGCCGATTAACGCTAAGCCCAGATTTTATTCAAACGCGTTAGGTGTTGCACTAAAAGCGCGCTAATACTTAATTTGTATTTATCAGAAAAAACCGCTAAAAATTGGTCTTATGTTGAAGTTCGCGCTCATTCGATTGAGGCCGGTGCAACGTCAAGCCGAGAGCGGGCCAACAGCCGTAGTACGAGTAATGCGTAACCGGAGTGCGGGGATATGGATGTTTCTACCGATGGCCTGGAAAACGGCTACGGAAGGCTTAAGAGCAAGCCGATCAAGGAAATAAATCGTGTTGCCGAAGTACGTCCTCAGTCGGCCGATGCTAGGCCACGAGAGGATGCGGCCTCGATCATCGTCATTGAGGGAAGATCGTTTGTTCGCAATTGCATAGTGACAAACCTGTCGGAGTCGGTCGCGCTCAAAGGCATCGGCTTTCCCACGGCCGAGGATTACCTCGCCAAGCAGAATGAATTGCAAGCGGCAATAATCGTCATTTGCACGATGGGCGGCGATGAAAGAGACGCCGTCGCGCAACTCACGAAATTGAAGGCGAGCGGATGCCGGGCCCCGGTGGTGGTGATGTCCGACGCCGATAAAATCGAACTTCTGATCGCGACCATGGAAGCAGGCGGCGACGGGTTCATGCCCGCGGATATCTCACTCGAAGTGGCAGCGCATGCGCTTCGTCTGATCCTCGCGGGGGGGCAATATTTTCCGGTGACAAGCTTGGTTGCGGTTCGCCGGGCAATAAGCGAAACACAACGCCCTGAGATGTGCCCCACGAGCATGTTCACCAAGCGCCAGATTGCTGTCATCGACGCGTTGCGCAAGGGCAAAGCAAACAAGATTATCGCGTACGAACTCAACATGTGCGAGAGCACGGTCAAGGTTCATGTGCGTAACATCATGAAAAAGCTCAACGCTAAGAACAGAACGGAAGTTGCGTATCTGGCGAACGAGCTGTTGTGCGAACATCCGTAGCGCGCAAAAAGAAGAGAGAGCCTGCATCGTCGGACCGGGCAACCCTGAACAGAAGGGATGAGCATGCCGTCGCGGTCGATAGCGGTCATCATTGCTGCCTTCAATTCGGCATCGACAATTGATCGCGCCGTGCGCTCTGCGCTCGCAGAAAGCGAAGTTCGCGAGTGCATTGTCGTTGATGATGCATCGGACGATACAACCATAGCTTCCGCGCTCCGGGCAGATGATGGTACCAAGAGACTGAAGGTCATTCAGCTATCCGAAAACCGCGGACCGGCATCCGCGCGAAATGCGGCCCTTGACGCTTGCACCTCGGATTACGTCTGCGTTCTCGACGCCGACGACTATTTCATCCCGGGGAGACTCCGGCGGCTGCTCGAGAGGGTCACAGACGATGATCTTTTGGCCGACGACATTATCATCGTCCCCGAGGACCAACTGAACGCATTTACGACTGCGCTGAATGGCAACATCGTGGGTGGTATGCCGCCAAGCGCGGGCATCAAGCTTGAACTCTCGGACTTCATCCGCTCGAACATTCCACGACGGGGACGGCCGAGGGCAGAAACCGGTTTCCTAAAACCCATTATGAAGCGCGATTTTATCGAGCGTACGAAGTTGCGCTATGACTCTGTCCTTCGTTTGGGCGAGG
>CAYYDL010000057.1:0-3302 GCA_964470545.1 uncultured Hyphomicrobium sp.
TCGGCAATTTTTGGCTTCGCCGCCGATACGGCTGCCAGAAACGTCGATTTCCCTGCATTCGGCAGACCGACGAGGCCGGCATCGGCAATCAGCTTGAGCTTCAACCAGATCGTCAATTCTTCGCCGGGCTGGCCGGGATTGGCATGGCGTGGCGCCTGGTTCGTGGCGCTTTTGAAATGCGCATTGCCGAAGCCGCCGTTGCCGCCTTTAGCCAGCCGGACGCGTTCGCCCGGGGCCGTCAGATCGGCAAGGAGCGTTTCGCCATCCTCGGCGAAGACCTGCGTGCCGGGGGGCACTTTGATGACCATATCCTTGCCGTTCGGTCCGGCGCGGTTCTGCCCCATCCCGGGCGTGCCGTTTTGGGCGAAGAAATGCTGCTGGTAGCGGTAATCGATCAGCGTGTTGAGGTTCTGGACGCATTCGACCCAAACGTCGCCGCCCTTGCCGCCGTCGCCGCCGTTCGGACCGCCGAATTCAATGAACTTCTCACGCCGGAACGCGATGCAGCCGTTGCCGCCGGCGCCGGAACGAATGTAAATTTTCGCCTGGTCGAGAAATTTCATGATGCGAGCGCCCGGATTGCCATGGCCCATGGACGGCGGCGCTCGTACGTCAGCGCGGGCAGTTCGCATTGGCGTGCTTCGCACCACCCTGTAGCGCTGCCGGTAGGCCTAAAGCCGAGCTTGCGAATAACGCGCGCGGACGCGTCATTGCCGGTCAGATGCTTACAGATGAAGCGGCGAACGCCCGACTTTGCGAAGCCATAGGCGATGACGGCACGCGCGGCTTCGGTCGCGTAACCTTGGCCCCAATAGGGTTTGCCGATCCAATAGCCGAGCTCTGCGTCGCCGCTCGCATCGAGCGTGAAGCCACAAATGCCGATCAACTCCCCGCCGAGATCGATTCCGAACACCTCTTCGTGCTCGGCCAATCCATCCACCCAATGGTGGGCCGCGTCTTCGGAATAAGGGAATGGGATGCGCCCGGTCATGCTCGCGACGTCCCAGTCGCCGGCGAGCACGGCGATGCGTGCAGCATCGTCGTGCACAACGGTCCTGAGATTGAGGCGGGCAGTCTTCATGGTATCCGTCGCGAGAAGCCAGTCCACGATACGAGGAGGCTTCATCAAAGGCAAAAAAGGGACGGCATAGCCGTCCCGTCGTTCTTACAACCTAGATCGGGATTGGGACGGAATTTATTCCGCCGCGACCGGCTTTGCTGGCTTCACCGAAATATAAACGCGGCCGTTGCGCTTGGTCGCGAACTCGACTGTCCCTTCTTCAACGGCGAAAATCGTGTGGTCCGTTCCCATGCCGACGCCCGAACCTGGGTGCCACTGCGTGCCGCGCTGGCGGCAGAGAATGTTACCCGGGATCACGTATTCACCGCCGTAGCGTTTGATGCCGAGACGTTTGCTTTCGGAATCGCGGCCGTTACGAGTCGAACCGCCTGCTTTCTTTTGTGCCATTTCAAAATCCTCGAATGGAGCGGCGGTTCGTTACGCGCCAGCGATGTCGGTGATACGCACGATTGAAAGGTCCTGACGGTGACCCTTCTTGCGGCGGGAGTTCTTGCGGCGGCGCTTCTTGAAGGCGATCAGCTTCGGCCCGCGCGACTGCTCAACAAGCTCGGCGATGACCTTGGCGCCCGAGACGATCGGTGCGCCAATCTTGACGTCGGAACCCGAGCCAATCATCAGGACCTGGTCGAACTCGACTTTTGCGCCGGCGTCGCCGGGCACCTTCTCAATGGCTACGACATCGTCTTTGGAGACGCGGTATTGCTTGCCGCCTGTCTTTATGACAGCGTACATGGCTCTTGTCCTTTCGGCCTTTTGGGCCTGTTACCGCGCCCTATGGCGTCACCGAAAGTGGTGAACTTTCAAAGGGTTGCGTGGCTGTTCCAGCAACGAGCCTCGGGCAGCGCATTAGCGCGCAATTCTCCTGCGCGCGGGTGGCGGGCTTTATTGTCGATGTAAGACCTATTGTCAACGCCCTTGCGGTGTTACAGCCATTCATTCCCCCTCCCAGCAACCCCATAGCAAACGCCGCCGGATCACCCCAACTTCCTCTTGTTTATCATATGAAGCCGATGAGGGCGTTGATGAAAGGACGAGCTTTTTCTTCAGCCCGCGGGTCGGAATACGAGCCACTGCCGGCAATCCCGGTCGTCGACACGGGTCCAGACTTTCCTATAGCAACGCTTCGCGCGTGGAGCGACAGAACGCACGCGCTTCTCGACGTCGCGACGCGGCACTATCCAAAGCGCTTGCTCTCAGGACTCGACAGGGTCTCACGGGCATGGCTTGCGCGCTCAAACAATGACCATTTGGCCGAGATCGACACAATCGCGGGTGTGATCGGCCGCCCCGGCGCTTATTTCTTTTCCGTCAACTACGAGTGGGCGTGTACCTGCCGCGCGACGCCGTCTCCGGATCAGTCGTCGGCTCGGCTCATCCGTGTGCTCGACTGGAAGACACCGGGCCTCGGCACCAATCTCGTATGTGCGAAGGTGGACGGCGCCCCCGCAGGGCCCTTCGCGGTGCTGACTTGGCCGGGTTACACCGGCGTCTTGCAGGTGATGGCGCCGGGCCGGTTTTCGGCGGCGCTCAATCAGGCGCCGATGCGCGATCCGACCGGGCTTTTCTACGTCGATTGGGTGGTCAACCGTCGCCGTGTCTGGACGATGCCGTATCCGACGCCCGCGCATCTTTTGCGCCATGTTGCGGAGGAGGCACGGGATTTCGACGAGGCCTCGCAAGTCCTCGCCGATACGCCAATTTCGACGCCCGGGATTTTTACGCTGGCCGGACTCGGGCCAGAGGAGACAACCGTCATCGAGCGAACCGAGCACGAGGCGCGTACACGCAGCGGCTTCGATGCCGTCGCGGCCAATCATTGGGGGGCGCCAGGCTGGAAGGGACGGGCGCGCGGGGACAATAGCCATGAGCGCTCGCGTTCAATGCTCGCCATAGAGCCATGTTTCGATAACGACTTTACGTGGCTCGCTCCCCCTGTGCTCAACACCAAAACGCGGCTCGCTATGGTGGCGGATGCAAGGACAGGGCGACTGGTGGCGCGCGGATACGAAGCAAACGGGCCAGCCACGCAATCGCTCGATCTCGATTGGGATGCCGCGGTCTGAGCCGCTTGCGTCACGTGAAAAGCGAGGCTACAAGCCCCCCTTCGCCGTCAGGCGCCACGGCTTCCGGAGAGGTGGCAGAGTGGTCGATCGCGCCGCACTCGAAATGCGGAGTACTCGCAAGGGTACCGGGGGTTCGAATCCCTCCCTCTCCGCCATAA
>CAYYDL010000058.1:0-1862 GCA_964470545.1 uncultured Hyphomicrobium sp.
GCAATCCTCGGGGATGATCGTGCGATAGCGGTTGCTGAAGCTGTCGATCGCGCTTGCCCGGATGCATCCGCTCGTGTTGCAGCCGGTGATGATGACGGTGTCGACGCGCTCCTTGGTGAAATAGTTGGTCACGCCGGTCTCGAAGAAGATCGACGGCCCCTTCTTGCAGATCTTCAAGTCATACTCGGCGTCATAAATGCGCGGATCGAAATCGGAGGCCGGGTTGTCGTGGCGCAGCAGGTCGTACACGGCCGAGATCTTCCAGTACGGCATCTCGCGCTTGTTCATGTAGGCGGTGTAGCAGTTCGCCACCGGGACTTTGGCGCGGCGCGCGACGTCGAGCAGCTTTGCGGTGTTCTCCAGGGCCCGCATCACCAGCGGCGCGCCGCCGAACGGATATTTCGCGTCCGTATAGCAGATCTGGAAATCGATGACGACGATGCCGGGCTTTTCGCCAAATCCCACGGGAAGTTGTCCGAAACTCGCCTTTTCGTATTCGTCCATCATGATCTCCTGCACCTGATTACTGGCCGGCCCGTCGAAGTACCACGGACTCGAAGGAAGCGTCGACGCCGCAGCGGTTGCAGCGCCTCTTGCAGACGCGGTTTGAGCCGCATCGTCATGACGCAAGCAACTCCCGCAATGCGTCGTCGACGAAGCGCGCATCCGCCGGATTCTGCACTGGATTGTTGACCCGGTGCCCCCAGATCGTCGGGATCGGACGGAACTCGGCGTTCGGCATCAGCGCGGCTTCGCGGCGGCTGTCCTCGGCGGTGAAGTAGAGATCCGTCTCGCTCGGCATGACCAGCGCGCGGGCGCGGATCGCGCCCAGCGCGGCGGGAAGATCGCCGCGGTAAAGCGAATTGTCGCTGATGTCGGCGCGCTGCCATGCGCCCAGCATGGCAAGCATGTTATCGGCGTCGCGGCGCAGGAATCCCGCTTCCCAATCGCGTTGAATGAAATCCTCGAGCGAGGAGAAGCCGATCTTGCGATAGGTCTCCTCCCGATAGAACGCCTGCGACAATCCCCACCCGGCATAAACGCGCGCCATGGCGCGGATGCTGTCGACGGGCGGCGATGCAAAAGCGCCGTCCCGCCAGGCGGGATCGTGGACGAGCGTTGCTTTGATGCCTTCGAGGAAGACGAGATTATGCCGCGAGGTCTTCGCCGAACTGGTGATCGGCGCGATCCTCTCGACAAGCTCGGGGAAGAGCGCACCCCAGTGGAACGTCTGCTGCCCGCCCATGGAGAAGCCCACCACGAGCGCGATCCGCTCCACACCGAGCGCGCGAACAAGCTGATGCTGCAGCGTCACGTTGTCGTAGAGGGTGATGCGCGGGAAGGCGCGCCGGCGCTCGACATCGGTGTAGTCGCTCGGCGACGACGAGAGGCCGTTTCCAAGCATATTGGGAATAATGACGAAGTATTTGGCTGGATCGAGTGCTTTGCCGGGCCCCACCAGCCACTGGGTGTCGGTGTGACGGGCGCCGAACGATGTCGGATACACGATGGCATTGCTGCGCGCGGCATTGAGCGTGCCGAACGTCTTGTAGGCGAGGCGCGCGTCGCCGAGCACCTCTCCGGATTGGAGGGTGACGTTGCCGAAGCGGTGGATCTCAAAATCCATGATGGCCCGCATCACACGTGTTGCGCATTCGTCCCGCCACGCCCCCCTTTCGAGGGTCCTGGCAGCGACGCGCAGAGTCAAGCGGGGTTAACGGCCGTTAACCGTGATTGAGGTCCGCGTGCACGGCTTTAGCGCCGCAGCGTTGCTTGGCTGCTTCACTTTCACATGCACGCGCATGCCGTCGGTCATCGACTTGGTCACGTTGATCGACGTCAAAAACGCCAGCGCCAGCACG
>CAYYDL010000059.1:0-1853 GCA_964470545.1 uncultured Hyphomicrobium sp.
AACACGCTCGTCGAAGACGAAGCACGCACCGCGCCATAAGCTCTCTTCTGGAGCGATGCGCTCAAGGTAGCGCAGGATGCCACCCTTGAGCTGATAAACATTCGGGAAACCTTCCCGAATTAGGAACGCGCTTGCCTTCTCGCACCGAATGCCGCCCGTGCAGAACATCGCTATTTTTCGCGATCGGTCATCGGAAAGCGTACGCCGCACGTAGTCCGGAAATTCATTGAAGGCCCGCGTTTGCGGATTGCAGGCACCTTCGAACGTGCCGACGGCGAATTCATAGTCGTTGCGCGTATCGATAACGACGACATCGGGATCGCTAATCAGCGCATTCCAATCTTCGGGTTCGACAAGCTCCCCCGTCGCACACGCGGGCTCCGCCTCCGGAATGCCGAACGTCACGATCTCGCGTTTCACTTTCACCTTGAGGCGTTGAAATGGATTCGCAGCCGCTTTCGAAAATTTGACGACGAGATCGGTGAAGCGCGCGTCGGCGGTGATCGTCGCCAGCAACGTATCGATTCCATCGTCCGTACCCGAGATCGTTCCGTTGATGCCTTCGCGCGCGATGAGAATCGTGCCCTTGACGCCCTGCGCCGCGCACGCCTCCCGAAACGCAGACTGAAGTGCAATCGGATCTTCGACGGATACGAATTTATAGAAGGCGGCGACTTTGACGGTCACGGCGTTGATTCCAGTAATTGAGGGAAAAAGAAGCCAGCTTCGGCACTCGCGGCCGGACCGGCCCCCAGATACGCGGCACGCCCACGCCACGCAAGACACAAGCACAGCCGTTTGGCCCCAATCCATAAAAAATGAGGCGCATTTCTTGATGCGCGTCAACCGATCATAACCATTGGTGCGCTATGAAAATAAAGGAAATACATCCCTCGGAGTCTCGTACGATGGTGAACCTGCTGCTTCGTCCGATCATGTTCTTCGCTGCCGCCATCGCGGGGTGGTTTGTTGCGGAAGATGCGGTAAACTTCGACGTCATCCAAATGGTCGTCGCTCTCTTCCTGATAACCATCGTCGTAGCGGTCGCTGCGTTTTGGGAAACGCTGTCGGATTGGTTCACGAGCAAGAAGCTCAAAAATTGAGTTCTGCTTGACGCAGACCTGTAGTGGCCGAGATTAATTTCTTTGTTGTGTCCTGGCGTTCGCCCCCGCTTGATTCCTGGTAGTATCCGGCCGGGAATTGAACGCTCGGATTCTGAATGGGATAATTCGTGGATCTACCAAACCTCGCCCGCGACCTTGATAAACTGGCCACCGCAGACGCTGTGGTTGCAGATAGCTACATCAGATATGCGCTCAGAAAAGGCGCCTTCTATTTGTTGGCTTGCCTTCTGGCGATGACAAGCCTCGTGCTCCTCGGTTTGGCATTGTATTGGCTTCTGGAGCAAAGCATGGGGCCGATCGGAGCCGCCGCGCTGATTGGGGTTATTGGCTGCCTGCTTGCCGCAATCATCGGCCTCGCCGCCATGTTCCAGCGCCCGGGGCGGGAATTTTCGATGGGCCTCGAAAACCGGCGAGCTTCGATCGCAGCACTCGAACAGAACGTCAGCGCGCCTTTGATCACTCCGGCTGCATACGCTTATCCGGCGGCCGAAGCGCTGATCACGTCAGTCGTTCTTCCTCTGATGGGGGCCCTGATCAGGAGCCTGAAATCATCCCATCCGAAGGTCGCCGAAAAACCGGTGGCGCTCAATGAAATCGACGCCGCCGAGAATACCAAGGAATAGGGCCGTTCGGCCCTAACCCTCACTGTCCAGCCAGTTCAACCAGGCGATCGGCATCAAGGATATGGACCTCCGTGCCACGCACGACGTCGATGACCTTCATGGTCCG
>CAYYDL010000060.1:0-1740 GCA_964470545.1 uncultured Hyphomicrobium sp.
GTTCCGATGATCGGTACACCAGCCGCCTTTAACGGCAGCGATAGATTCAGGGGCGTCTGTCCGCCGAACTGGACGATCACGCCAACTGGCGCTCCGCCAGACGCTTCGTGTTCGTACACGGCGAGCACGTCTTCGAACGTCAGCGGCTCGAAGTAGAGGCGATCGCTGGTGTCGTAGTCGGTCGAGACCGTCTCGGGATTGCAGTTCACCATGATCGTCTCGTAGCCGTCTTCGTGTAACGCAAACGATGCATGGCAACAACAGTAGTCGAACTCAATTCCCTGCCCAATTCGGTTCGGACCGCTGCCAAGAATGATGATCTTCTTTTTGTCGGTCGGCGTCGCCTCGTCTTCTTCTTCGTAGGTCGAGTAGAGATACGGCGTGTAGCTCTCGAACTCGGCGGCGCAGGTGTCGACGCGCTTGTACACCGGTTTCAGATTGTGCTTCTTGCGGACCTCGCGGAGCTTCGCTCCGGCGTTACGGCCGCCCTGGATTCCCATCAGATCGCCAAGACGAATATCTGATAGTCCTGCGCGCTTAGCGTCGCTTAGCAGGTCGCCCGGGATCGTCTCCGGCCCATACTTGGCGACTTCCTTCGAGACGTCGTCGATCTCCTTCAACTGATAAAGGAACCACGGGTCGATCGACGTCATCTTGTGGATCTCTTTGATCGACATGCCGGTGCGCAGCGCGTAACGCACGTACTGCAGGCGTTCCGGATGTGGCGTAACCAGGCGATGGATGAGGATTTTCGGCTCAATGCGTTGCGCCGCCAGGCTCTTGCCGGTTTCGAGCGAGCGCACGGCCTTCATCAGCGCTTCTTTGAAGGTGCGACCAATCGCCATCGCTTCGCCCACCGACTTCATCTGCGGTCCGAGGCTTTCGTCGGCGCCGGGGAATTTCTCGAACTGCCACTTCGGAATTTTGACGACCACGTAATCGAGCGTCGGCTCGAAGCAGGCGGGCGTTTTCAGCGTGATCTCATTCTTCAGTTCGTCGAGCGTGTAGCCGACGGCGAGTTTGGCGGCGATCTTCGCAATCGGGAAGCCTGTGGCTTTCGACGCCAGCGCCGACGAACGCGAAACGCGTGGATTCATCTCGATCACGACCATGCGTCCGGTGTTCGGGTGAATGGCGAACTGCACGTTCGATCCGCCGGTCTCGACGCCGATCTCACGCATGACGGCAATCGAGGCATCGCGCATGTACTGGAACTCGCGGTCGGTGAGCGTCTGCGCCGGAGCGACGGTGATGGAGTCGCCGGTGTGCACGCCCATCGGGTCGAAGTTCTCGATTGAGCAGATGATGATGCAGTTGTCGCGGCGGTCGCGGACAACTTCCATCTCGAACTCTTTCCAGCCGAGAACGCTTTCTTCGATCAGGACTTCGTGGACGGGCGAAAGGTCGAGTCCGCGGGCGAGCAACTCGAGCAGCTCTTCGCGGTTGTAGGCGATGCCGCCGCCGGAGCCGCCGAGCGTGAATGACGGACGCAGGATGATCGGGAAGCCAATTTTGCTGGAGAAGTCGAGGCCGTCTTTCAGGTTGTTGACCAACGCAGAACGCGGCACATCGAGCCCGATGTGCGTCATCGCGTCTTTGAACATCAGGCGGTCTTCGGCCTTCTTGATGGCTTCGAGCTGCGCGCCGATCAACTGTACGCCATATTTTTCGAGCACGCCTCCGTCGGCAAGTTCGACGGCGAGGTTCAGCGCGGTCTGTCCCCCGACAGTCGGAAGCAGG
>CAYYDL010000061.1:0-2296 GCA_964470545.1 uncultured Hyphomicrobium sp.
ATCAGTGTCCCGAGCGGAAGCTCGAGGTCGTCCTGAAGCGCGATCATGCGCGCGTAAAGATCGGACAGCGGCGTGATCAAGCGCCCGAAGCCGTTTCGCGCCTGAGCCCAGCCGACGAGATAAAGTCCGCGAACACCCGGCGGAAATGCGCCGCCGTAAACTTGCACAACGTTGTTCTTCACGTCGACGAGACCTTCGGGAAGGAACGGGAACGTGGTCTTGAATCCCGTTGCCGCGAGGATCATGTCATAGGCGCCAGCCGTCCCATCGGCGAATGACACCGTTTGCCCCTCAACGTGATCAATGCCCGGGCGCGGCTTAACGCGCCCCAGGCGGATCGCGTTCAGCAGATCTGTTCCGAACGCTGGATGACGTTCGAAGATCTTATGCTTCGGCCGCTGCAGTCCGTAGCGACGATAATCGCCGATGCTGATCGCGACGATCGTTTTCAGAATTGCGCGCTGCAGGAAGATTGGCAATCCCCAGATCGGAAGATCCGTCAGCGGACGACCGAGAAAGGTTTTGGGCAAATACCAATAGCCCGACTGCAGGCTGATATCGCACGATCTGCCGAAGCGGCCTGCATCGACCGCCATATCGACTCCGGAATTGCCGCCGCCGATGACGAGCACGCGCTTGCCTTCAATCTGATGTGGTCCGACATAATCTTTCGAATGAAGAATTTCGCCGGTATAGGTGCCGCGAAACGTCGGATAGTTTTTGTCCCAATGGTGGCCGTTGCAGACGACGACGCCTTTGTAGGTGCGTTCTTCGCCATCGGCGAATCGCACCGTCCAGCGGCCAGCATTATCAGGCGCGGCGTATGTGACCGTCTTGTTGAACTCCGCAGACGTGAGCAACCCGCGATCTTTGGCATAAGCCGTGAGATAGCTCAGCATCTGATCCGCAGACGGAAAATCCGGAAAATCATCCGGCATCGGATAGTCGGTATATTCCGTCGCCTTCTTCGAAGAGACGATGTGCGCCGTGCGGTAGACGCCATGAAGCCAGTTGCCACCGACGCCTGATGCCGTATCGATCAGATCGAAGGGAATGCCGCGCCGCTTCATCGCGGCGGCCATCGCCAGTCCGACAGGTCCCGCCCCGATGACGAGATGGCGTTCGAGCGTGCTTATTCCTTCGCTCATTCTCACTTGATCCTCGGTGGCGAGCATATGCCCATCAACAACGCGTTCGACTGGCGCAAGGTCCATCGGGCGCGGTGGTAGATAGCCGCTTGGATACATCATTGACTAAGCGCAATGCGAGCGCTGGAACGTCGCAAACCCTGAGCCAGGGCAGCGATATCACCTGAAATGCTTAAGAAATACGGTGTTTTTCCTTAATTCCTCGAGCTTCTATTCCGCTGCCTCTCCGCCCACCGCGATGCCCGCACCGAAACGACGCGCGATATAATCTTCGACAATGGTCTTGAATTCGCCGGCAATGTTGGGGCCGCGCAGAGTCATCGCCTTTTTGCCATCGATGAAGACCGGCGCGGCGGGAGATTCTCCTGTTCCTGGCAGTGAGATGCCGACATCGGCATGCTTGCTTTCGCCCGGGCCGTTCACGATGCAGCCCATTACGGCGAAGTTCAATGTCTCGACGCCGGGGTACTGCGTCTTCCAGTCGGGCATGCGATCGCGGATCATGTCCTGGATATCGCGCGCGAGTTCCTGGAACACGGTGGAGGTCGTGCGACCGCAGCCAGGGCACGCGGCGACGACCGGCACGAACGAGCGCAAGCCCATTGTCTGCAGAAGCTCCTGCGCGGCGCGGACTTCCTGCGTGCGATCGCCGCCGGGTTCCGGCGTCAGCGAGAAACGAATCGTATCGCCGATGCCCTGCTGGAGGAGAATGCCGAGAGCGGCCGACGAAGCGACAATGCCCTTTGATCCCATGCCGGCTTCCGTCAGGCCGAGGTGCAGCGCATAACGGCTGCGGTCGGCGAGCATGGCGTACACCGCCAAAAGATCCTGAATGGACGACACCTTGCCCGAGACGATGATCTTGTCGGCGCCGAGGCCCATCTCCTCCGCGCGCTCGGCCGACATCAACGCCGACTGCACCATCGCCTCGTGCATGACGCTGCGCGCAGATTTCGGCTCGGCTGCTTTGGCGTTCTCATCCATCAGGTATGTGAGGAGCTCGCCGTCGAGTGAACCCCACTTGACGCCGATGCGGACCGGCTTGCCATGCTTCATCGCCGTCTCGATGATGGCGCCGAACTGCTTGTCCTTCTTGTCCTTGAAGCCGACGTTGCCGGGATTGATGCGATACTTGTCGAGGGCTTCGG
>CAYYDL010000062.1:0-2686 GCA_964470545.1 uncultured Hyphomicrobium sp.
GCGCTATCTTGTCCGCGCCGCGGCGCCGTATGGACTGGGTATTGCCACTATTGAGGCAACGGGCCACGCCGGGCATGGAGTGGCCGCATGAACTATAGTGTCTTTGAAGTCTTTCGCATCGGAATCGGTCCGTCGAGTTCCCACACCGTCGGGCCGATGAGTGCGGTGAACAGCTTCATTGCGGAGCTGAAGTCCCGGAAGACGGATCATCTCGTAGACCGGGTCGTCGTCGAGCTTTACGGCTCGCTGGCGCTGACCGGCGTCGGGCATGCGACGGACTTTGCGGTGATCGGTGGATTGCTTGGCGAGACGCCGGAAGATGCAGATCCGGCGAGCCTCAGCCAGCGTATCGATGAAGTTCGACGGACGAAACGGCTGATGTTCGGAGGCGGTCGCGAGATTACCTTCGTGCCCGAGAGGGACCTTCTCTTTCACCGCAGTGAAATGCTCAGCGAACATCCCAACGGGATGATCCTCGAAGCATTCGATGCGCTGGGCGCTTCTCTTCATCGCAATACCTATTTCTCAATCGGCGGGGGCGCCGTTCTCGATAAAACCGCGCTTGCAGCGAGCCGTCGCACGGACGAAGTTCCGCATCGGCCTGTTCGCTATGCCTTCGGCAGCGCCAAGGAACTTCTGGCACTTTGTCAGCGCTACAACCTATCGATTGCGGACATCGTCTGGCGGAACGAGCTTGCCTATCAGGACGAGCCGACGACGCGCGCGAAGCTCCTCAAAGTCTGGACGGTGATGAATGACTGCCTGCAGCGGGGTCTTGGGACCGAGGGCGTGTTGCCGGGGGGGCTCGGGGTCAAGCGCCGCGCGCCTGCCCTCTATCGACAGGCGTGCGACGTCGATGGCAAACTCACCGCCGATTTTCGTGCAATGGATATGGTTTCGGCGTTTGCGATCGCTGTGAATGAAGAGAATGCTGCAGGTGGCCGAGTTGTTACCGCGCCGACGAATGGATCAGCGGGAGTCATTCCGGCCGTTCTCGCCTATTACACGCGTTTCTGTGATGCCGTTACGGATCCAGATACGCGTGACGATCACATCCTGACGTTCCTACTGACGGCGGCGGGCATCGGCATGCTCTACAAAAAGAATGCCTCGATTTCCGCTGCGGAAATGGGATGCCAGGGCGAGATCGGCGTCTCCTGTTCGATGGCGGCGGCGGGGCTCGCTGCAGTGATGGGTGCGAGCAATGCCCAGATCGAGAATGCCGCAGAGATCGGCATGGAGCACAATCTCGGCATGACGTGCGATCCGATTGGCGGGCTGGTGCAGGTGCCGTGCATCGAGCGCAACAGCATGGGGGCGATGAAGGCCATCAACGCGGCTCGTCTTGCGATGATGGACGACGGAGGACATCTCGTTTCGCTCGATGCGGTGATCGAGACGATGCGGCAGACCGGGCACGATCTGCAATCGAAATACAAAGAGACGTCGCTCGGCGGCTTGGCTGCGACCGTCGTTTATTGCTGAGGCTGGGTGCTTCCGAGGATCGGTGAATGGCGGCTTACCCTCACATCTTCACTCCGATCAAGCTCAATCAGCTGACGTTACCGAACCGCATCTATTCAACTGCGCACGCGGAGGTCTACGCCGATGCGGGCGGCATGCCGGGCGACCGCTACATCCGCTATTATGAGGAAAAGGCGAAGGGCGGCCTTGGCATGGCGATCTGCGGCGGGTCGAGCCCAGTTTCGATCGACGTTCCTCAGGGCTCATGGAAGCCTGTCAATCTCACGACGGATCGTGTGATCGAGCCCATGGCGCGTCTCGCGGAGACAGTACATCGCCATGGCATGAAGATCATGATCCAGGCGACACACATGGGGCGTCGCTCGGCATATGCGGGAGATCCATGGCCACATCTGGTTTCGCCCTCGGGTGTGCGGGAATTCGTCCACCGCGGGAACGCAAAGGCGATTGAGATTGAGGATATCAAGCGCATCATAGGCGATTTCGCGGCAGCGGCGAAGCGCGTGAAGGCATCGGGCTTCGACGGCATCGAGGTTTCGGCTGCGCATCAGCAACTCATCGATCAGTTCTGGTCGCCACGGACGAATATGCGCACCGATGAATGGGGCGGTAGTCTCGCCAATCGTACGCGGTTCGGCATCGAGGTTCTGCAGGCGGTGCGCGGGGCCGTGGGCCGGGATTATTGCGTCGGCATACGCATGTGCGCCGATGAGTTTCACGATGATGGCCTCGATCACGAGACGCTGAAAGAGATCGCGCAGGTGATGTCGGAGACCGGGCTCATCGATTTCATCAGCGTCATCGGGTCGGGTGCCGACACGCACAATACGCTCGCCAACTGCATGCCGCCGATGGCGTTGCCGCCGGAACCGTTTGTGCACTTGGCTGCCGGCATCAAGTCGGTCGTGAATGTTCCCATCCTGCATGCGCAGGGCATCCGCGATATCACGCAGGCGGAGCGTATCCTTGCGAACGGCATGGTCGATATTGTCGGGATGACGCGCGCGCACATCGCCGATCCGCACATCATGAACAAGGTGCGCGAAGGCCGTGAGGATCAGATCCGCCAGTGCGTCGGCGCAAATTATTGCATTGACCGGATGTACTCGGGTTCCGATACGCTTTGCGTCCAGAATGCCGCGACCTCGCGCGAGGCGACGATGCCTCACGTCATCGCCCCGACGAAGGGTACGAAGAGGCG
>CAYYDL010000063.1:0-7416 GCA_964470545.1 uncultured Hyphomicrobium sp.
GCAAAGCTCATCGCACGCCGCGGCTTTGGTCGACGGTTCAGGTTCGCTCATCCCCGCAAACTGGGTGCCGCTGGATGGCATGGCGATCAACCTCGCACGCCACGGACGACAGCTTCAGCTTCCCAACACCGGCTTTCCTCAGGGTGCTTTGATGTGGTGCGGAACCACACAGTTGCCGCTCGCGGGTGATTGCAACGGCGTTCCCTTGAACGGCATTCGCTATGATTCTCCGACATTCGGCGGATTTTCGGTGTCGGCGAGCTGGGGCGAAGACGACTTCTGGGATGTCACCGGCAACTATGCGGGTCAGCTCGGTAGCTTCAAGTTCGCTACGGCAATCTCCTATCTCGAGAACCGTGATGAAAATAACTCTCCGGGTTTCAACGACGCTGTCGGTCTTTCTGCTTTCAATCCACTCAAGACGGATGCGCAATATCTTCAGATCGGTGCCTACCTTGAGCACGTCCCGACAGGCCTGTTTGTCTATGGTGCTTACGGCAAGGAATGGAACAACAACGTTTATAATCCCGCCACTCTGGACGCGGCCTTCGGTGCAGGAACAGCTGCGCTGGTGACAGCTAACCAACCAAGCGGCGATAACTGGTACATCAAGGCGGGCATGCGCGAGAAATGGACCCCGCTGGGCCACACGGTACTCTACGGCGAGTATGGCGATCGTCAGGATATGTTCCATGAAGCATTGACCGCCTTCGGTGTTGACGGCAGCGACATGACTCAGTGGGGTCTAGGCGCGGTCCAGGAAATCGACGCGGCGGCAATGTCGCTCTGGGTCAACTTCAAGCAGTACCAGCCGACCCTCTCTGGCCCGGGAAGTGCGACGCCGGGCTACATCAACAATGGCGGCGAGAGCCTCACCGGCAAGTTTGACAACATTAACGTCTTCACAGCCGGCGCGCTCATCAGCTTCTAGATTTAACGACCGGTTGCCCCGAAGCGATGGCTTCGGGGCGAGATCACCAAGCTTTCACGGCCCGATGGGGTTGCATCTCTTTCCAATGCAGCCGCATCGGAATACTTCTCCCAACCTCGTACTACGTCCAAACTCAAAGAGAGGGTCCCTGAGGCTCTCTCTTTTTTTGCATTGCGCGCCACCGTCCTCCTTGCCGCCGAATTCCCGATGCCTGAATATCTTTTCTTCCCAGAACTGTGACTCAAAGCAAATCTTCGCGAAGGTCTACGAGGCGCCTTAAAAAACAAGGGCTTAGTAAGGTGACCCATGCTTATAGGAATGCAAAATGAGAGACATTTTGAAAGAAAATTTAGAGCGACCCTGGCGATGGATTAGGTTTCGCAAAGTAGTCACGCGCTCAAGACGTGAAGTGCTCCGTAGCCTGTGTTCGGAGCTGATTGATAGGAGGAACACGTGAGGAAATTGCTGCTTCTGGGCGGGTCTTTGCTCGCCCTTATGACTCCCTTTGGCGGGCCAAAGGCGCACGCTGACGAGACTTGCAACTCGCCATTCATGTCTGCGCTCATCAAGGGCCAGGAACAATATCTTCATGTCTGGACGCTGGGCGAAGTGGGTGTGGGTGACGAATCGGACAAGCTCGTTACGATCAGCGTCGATCCTAAGTCTCCGGACTACGGGAAGGTCATAAACACGCTTTCAGTCGGTGGGCGCGGTGAAGCTCATCACATGGGATTTACGGACGACCGCCGCTATCTCTGGGCAGGTCGCCTCGACGACAATAAGATTTTCATTTTCGATTTGATTGATCCGTCCAAGCCGAAGCTGGTTCGGACGATCACGGACTACGAAGCCAAGACCGGGTTTGTCGGTCCGCACACTTTCTACGCCCTTCCGGGCCGCATGCTCATTCAGGGCTTGTCGAATAACAAGACGCATGATGGCGTCACCGGCCTCGCGACGTATACGAACGACGGTGATTATGTATCGTCCATCCCGATGCCGACCACCAACGGCGGCGACGGCTATGGTTATGATATAGCCATTAACCCGGCCGAGAACCTCATGCTCACGTCTGCCTTCACCGGCTGGACGAACTACATGATGGATCTTGGCAAGTTGGTCAAAGATCCCGAAGCGATGAAGAACTTCGGAAAGACCATGGTCTTGTGGGATTACAAGTCCATGGAGCCGAAGAAGATCTTTAGCGTTCCAGGTGCGCCTCTTGAAATCCGCTGGTCATTGAAGCCCGGCGACAACTGGGGCGTTACGGCGACTGCTCTCAGTTCGAAGATCTGGGTGATCAAGCAGGACGCGAACGGCGAATGGCAAGCGAAGGACGTGGCCACTGTCGGCGATCCGTCAAAAGTTCCGCTTCCGGTCGATATCTCGATCGCGGCCGACGGCAAGCACCTCTGGGTCGATACCTTCATGGATGGAATGGCGCGTCTTTACGACATGTCGAATCCGGAAGCTCCGAAAGAAGTCTATACCAAGAAGATAGGCAACCAGGTCAACATGGTTTCTCAGAGCTATGATGGTAAGCGCGTGTATTTCACGACGTCGTTGCTGTCCAATTGGGACCACAAAGGCGCGCAGGACGATCAGTTCCTCAAAGCCTATGACTGGGATGGTAAGGAGCTTGTCGAGAAGTTCACGGTGGACTTCACCGCTTTGAAGCTTGGACGTGCCCACCACATGAAGTTCTCCGCCAAAGGTGTTGGCGGCTAAGAACAAGCATTGGTGGTCAGAATGCGATTCCTTTCCCGTCCGCGCTACCACCTGCTGGTCAGTTGCGCTCTTTTGCTCGCTCTCGTTGTCACGCGATCCTCCATAGCGGTAGCGGCAGAGAGTGCAACTGACTCACCTTTTCCTGCGCCGGGCACCTACAAACTCGACCGCATTCAGCCGATGGCGAATGGATGGGTGCTTGAGCAAAGCAAGTGGCGACCGCATCGGTTGTCGACTTACACCACGGGGAAGATCACGCTCTTCTCTTTCTTCTACGGAACTTGCAGGGATCCGCAAGGCTGCCCCGCCACATGGGCGGCGTTCGAGACGATCCAAAGTGAGCTTGAGAAAGATAAAGAGTTGAACGGCCGGGTCCGGCTCTTATTTTTGAGTTTGGATCCGTCTGTCGATACCCCCGAGATGCTGTCGTTCTACACGTCTAAGAGCACCCCAGAGGTGCCTTGGCATTTCCTCACGACGTGGTCTGATTGGTTTCTCCATCCAATTATGAAGTCCTTGAGTCTGACGACGTCGCGTGCCGTCGACGAAAACGGCAAGCAGACCGGAGAAATCTATCATATGGTGAGGGTCTATCTGATAGATCCTGAAGGCTGGGTCAGAGAGATCTACGCAACTGGCTTTTTCGATCCCGACGTTGTGATCAATGACATCAAGACGCTTGTTCTGGAAGAAAATAAGAAAAAGCACTGACGGGGCAGCGCGAAGATTCGTGTTTCCATTCGTTGTTGCGCTGCCTGCTCTGGCGTGCGGGTTGTTGGCCTCCATCATTTATCCGGCCATCGGAAACTCGCCGTTAAAGCCGCCGCTTGGCCTGCCGCCGCTGCCTTACGCCTCGCTTGATCCTGCCAAGGTGCAACTCGGCAAGCTTCTGTTTTTCGATCGCCGCTTGTCGTTCAACAACACGATGTCTTGTGGGATGTGTCACCTTCCCACGGAAGCCTTCGCATCGACACAGGCGGAGACGGCGATCGGGATGGAAGGCCAGAGCCTTCCTCGGAATGCACCGAGCCTGCTGAATGTTGCCTACCAAAAGCTTCTCTTTCTAGACGGGCGCGAACCGGACATCGACACGCAACCTTGGTCGCCGATCCTATCCTCAATAGAAATGGCGAGCCCATCCGTCGGGTATACGATCGAGCGTATCCGCGATCTGCCGAATTATGAAAATCTGTTTCATAAGGCATTCGGAGATCGCGGGTTAGACATGGAAACCGTCGGCGAAGCGATCGCAGAATACGAAAAATCCCTCCTTTCCGGAAACTCGCGTTTCGACCGATGGAAATACGGCGGCGAGGAAGCCGCCCTGACCCAACAAGAGAAGCAGGGCTTTGCGCTCTTTGTGGGCAAGGCAGGCTGCAGCGGCTGCCATCTTGTTGGCGATCGCGACGCACTTTTTACGGACTTCAAGTTTCACGCGACAGGCATTGGCTACAAAGCATCAGCCATGGCACCACCGCCATCATATCAGGTGGAATTGGAAGCTGGCGTCATGACCAAGGTTGAAGAAAAGGACCTCAGAACTGTAAGCGAGCGGAAGCATAACGATATCGGGCGTTTTGCGATCACACTGAATTCCGAAGACCGATGGGCCTACAAGACGCCGAGCCTTCGCAACGTCGCATTGACATACCCATACATGCACGATGGTTCTTTGCGGACCCTGGAAGATGTCGTCAATTTCTATAACGCCGGAGGCATCGATTTCGACGGAAAGAGTCCTCAACTGCATCCGCTCAATCTGTCAAAAGAGGAAAAAGCGAGCCTCGTCGCATTTCTCAAGACATTGACTGGCGATCAGAAGGCGACGTTGGCGCCGCCGACCGGATCCTGCCTTGCGCCCGCTTCGGACCCTGACGCAAACGCGATGCGTGACAGACAGTGCTAGACGGATGAGCCTCTCGGGCGACGTCGGCACGAACGTGTGCGAATTAGACAGCCCAGTCGAGAACGTAGTCGCTTTCGCGGTTCGTGCGCATCGAATCTGAGGCGAAATTAAAGGGCCGCAGAGCGCGCCAGATCTGGGAAAAAATGTCCGGCGTGACTGTATTGGGTTTTCCGAGCGCATAGTAATCGATGGCGACCACATTGCCGCGATCCAAGATCGGAATGGCTGCTGCGGTATCTGCTTCGTTCACGATCTTCGAGGCTGGCAGAATTGCCGATCCAAGTCCGAGCGACGCCCATTCTTGAACAACGATATAGCTGCTCGCCTCGCCGGGGTATCGCCGCAACATCAAGGAGGCTTTTTCAAAAGCTCGCCGCGTCACCTGCGTGAGGCCGCAGACATTGGGCACGAGCACGAAAGTCTCTTCGGCAATGTCGTCGAGTTCGACGGACATCCGTCCCTTCCAGCGCTTCGCGTCGCTCTGCCGGGGAAGAAACATAAGCGGCTCGCTACAGAGCTGCTGATAGACGCAGTTCGCCAGCATCGAGCATTCCGAATCCATCGGCGCGAATACCAAGTCTAGCTCGGCAGCCTTGAGTGCATCGCAGAGATTTTGAAGGTTTCCCTCGCGGTAGACGATTTCAACATCGGGCCGGAGTTTCCGAAAGGCCTCAAGCGCATCTTGTGCCTGCGCGATGCCGACAACGGGTGAAATTCCAATATGAACCGAAGACTTCGTCGGACCTGCCTGAGCCGCAAGGTCTTTGATTTTGTCGAAGGCCTTCAGGGTTTCGAGCACGGCCGGTAAGAGGCGTTCGCCGGCTGGCGTCAGCGATAAACTCCTCGTCGTGCGCCTGAAAATGCGTTGCCCAAGCTCAGCTTCGAGCTGCGCGATTCCGTTCGAGAGCGTTGGCTGCGTGACAGCACAACGCGCCGCCGCTGCAACGAACGAACCCTCTTCGACAAGCGCTCGAACATATCGGAGTTGCTGTAGATTCATCGAACGGCCTCTGGTATAATCAACTCATTTCCAGGCCGATTTGGGCATATGATGCTCAGAATTAGCGCCAGAGGAAATGGACGACCTGATCTATAGGGCTGGAAAATGAGCAGCGTTGTCAAATGAAAACTATGAATCCAAGGGATATCCCGCGCCTTGGTACGTAATACTGCGTGCACGATGTGCTGGAGAATGAGGGGCAGCTCGTTACTGGTAGTACTTTGGAAGGAGCGCTCGTCCATGGACACACACGACATGCTGAAGCGTCGAAGCATTTCGGCGCGGCGAATCGTTGGTCGAAACTCCCTCATCGTGGAAGATTGACGCTGGACGCTGTGATCAACCAAACAGTCTTCGCAACCGTCTTTGCAATTACACTTGGCTATGCGGCGTGGCTTCAGTGGTCGCTTCGGCGGATCCAGAAGGGTCTGCGCGATGAGATTTCAAGTCGGCTCCACGCGGAGGGGCGACTCGCAGATCGCGAACAGAAGTTACGCCAGATTATTGCGACCGAACCCGAATGTGTGAAGATGCAAGCGCAGGACGGGACGATCCTGGAAATGAATCCCGCCGGCTTGCACCTCGTCGATGCAGACAAGCCTGAAGATATTGTTGGAACGTCCGTCTACCGCGTGGTTTGCCCCGCTCATCGTGAAATCTACGAGCAGATGACGAAGCGCGTGTTTGGAGGGGAGTCCGTCAAGTTAGAGTTTCAAATCTTGTCGCTCAAAGGCCGGCAGCGCTGGCTTGAGACCCACGCGGCGCCCTTGCGCGACGAGGAGGGGCGCATCACGTCTCTTCTCGGAATCACGCGCGATATCAGCGAACTCAAGCGCTATGAGGATGAGCTTCATCTTCATCATCGTGAGTTGTCCGTTGCCTCCCGCTTGAGCTCGATGGGACAGATGGCAACGGCTTTGGCGCATCAACTCAACCAGCCTCTTGCGGCGATCGCCAACTTCTCTCGCGGGTGTCTCTATCGGCTCGACGGCACATCACATGATCCGGAAGTCCGCTGGGCAATGGAGCATGTTTGCAGGCAAGCCGAAAGAGCCGGCGACATCATCGCGAGCGTCCGACGATTCCTTGCGAAAGGAGATCCGTCATTCAGAATGCTCAATATGCAGTCTCTCGTTTCGGATGTGCTCCGCGTCGTCATTCCAGAGGCTCAGGCAAGACAGGTGACGATCCGCTTCGTTTCTGTGCCCATGAACGTGCATGTGATGGGCGATCACATTCAGCTTGAGCAGGTCATTCTCAATATCGTTCGCAACGCCATCGAAGCGATCGACACCTCGCAAGCGAAGGAGAGGTTCGTCACGATCACCTTCGATACATCACAATCCGGCATGGTTCGAATTTTGATCAAGGACACCGGGGTCGTTGAAGGCGAGATTGATTCCGAAAAGATTTTCGAACCCTTCTTCACGACAAAGTCGATGGGAATGGGGATGGGTCTGCCCATTTCCCGTTCGATCGTCGAAGCGCATCGCGGCCAGCTGAAAGTCGAAATGAACGCGCCCGAGCGTGGATTGACGTTTATTCTGTGTTTGCCGGTACCGCGGGAGGACCTCGCCCATGCAAGCTGAGGAAAGCGTTTTCGTCGTCGATGACGACGAGGCAGCACGCGAATCGCTCGCGTGGCTTCTCACATCCGTCGGTTATTCAGTCGTCTGCTATCCGTCGGCGAATGCATTTCTGGAAAACTACGACGGTCGCGCTGGTTGTCTCATTCTCGACGTGCGGATGCCCGGAATGAGCGGCCTCAATCTCCAGCAGGAACTGCAAAAGCACAATTGGCCGCTTTCCAGCATTCTCGTGACGGGTCACGGCGATGTTCCGATGGCCGTT
>CAYYDL010000064.1:0-1504 GCA_964470545.1 uncultured Hyphomicrobium sp.
GGACTGAACCTGATCGCCGACGAATTCAGCGACGTGAAACATGTGCGCGGCATCGTCTCCACCGTCAGCATCCCGAACAAGCCCGATAGCGACGGCGCCCAGTTCTTCGTCTGCGTCTCGCCGCAGCCCCAGCTCGATGGCAAATACTCCGCGTTCGGCCGCGTCACGGAGGGCATGCACGTCGTCGAAAAGATTTCCCAGTCGCCGGTTGCCGCCGATCAGTTCGTCGAAAATCCGGTCCGCATCCTGAAAGTCACGATCGAGCCGAAGAAGAAGCAGCCTTTCATCGATACGCCGGTCAGCGAACTCAATCGCACCGTCACCATGAAGACCACGCTCGGCACGATCAAAATTCAAATGGAGCCCGAATGGGCGCCGGAGACCGTCCGGAACTTTCTCGCCCTGACCGACACCGGCTGGTACAACGGCACGCTCTTTTTCCGCGTCGTGAAGGGCTTCGTCGCGCAGGGCGGCATGGATGACAAGCGAACCAATCCCGATGTCGAACAACCCGGCGAGCGCTGGGTCCACAATCTGAAAGGCGAATTCCGCGATGACGTCAAACACGAACGCGGCATCGTCTCTATGGCGCGCGGCGACGATCCCGATTCCGCCTCCACGTCGTTTTTCCTGATGCTCGGCGCCGCCCCCCATCTCGATGGCAAATACGCCGCCTTCGGCAAAATCATCGACGGCATGGATGTGCTCGACGCTTTCGACAAGCTCGAAGTCAACGGGGAGACGCCGGTCCAGAAGGTCGAAATCATCAGCGCAACCGTCGACCCGCAGCAAGACACCAGGTAGGACCCCCGATTGCATTGCGAAGCTCGCGATGGGGAACAGGATCCACATCGGCACCTCCGGCTGGGTCTACAAACACTGGAAGGGCCGCTTCTATCCGCCTGATCTCCGCGCGCGCGACTGGCTCTCGTTCTACGCCCGGCATTTCGACATCGTCGAGCTCAACAACACCTTCTATCGCCTCCCCCCGGAATCCGCCGTCAACGCCTGGCGCGACACGTCCCCTCCGGGATTCCGCTTCGCCGTCAAAGGCAGCCGCTTCATCACCCACATGAAGAAGCTGAAGGACCCCGCGCCCGCGCTCGAAAAATTCTTCCAGCGCGCCGATCTCCTCGGACGCAAACTCGGCCCCGTTCTCTTCCAGCTTCCGCCGCATTGGCCCCCGGATGAAGCGCGCTTCGCCGCCTTCCTCGAAGCTCTGCCGCGTGGCCATCGTTATGCTTTCGAATTCCGCCACCCCGATTGGCACTCGCCCGAGATCGAGCGCCTGCTGCGCAAAGCCAGAGCCGCGCTCTGCATTTACCACCTCGCCGGATACCAGTCGCCGATTCGCCTCACCACCGACTTCACCTACATCCGCCTCCACGGCCCCGGCGACAAATACCAGGGCAGCTATCCGGAAACCGACCTGCAGCTCTGGGCCAACCGGCTCCGTGAATGGGATCTGGACCACGCCTACGTCTTCTTCGACAACGACGATTCG
>CAYYDL010000065.1:0-4061 GCA_964470545.1 uncultured Hyphomicrobium sp.
CGGGAAGAGCGCAACTTCGCGGACTGTCTTGCCTCCCGTCAGCAGCATGACGATGCGCTCGATACCCGCAGCCATACCGCCGTGCGGCGGCGCGCCGTACTGGAATGCGCGGAAGAGGCCGCCGAAGCGTTGCTCGACAACCTCGGGGCCGAGACCGGCAATACCGAACGCCTTGATCATCACATCAGGTTTGTGATTACGAATGCCACCGGACGCGATCTCATAGCCGTTGCAGACGATGTCGTACTGATAGGCTTTGAGCTTCAGACGATCTTCCGTCGTCGCAGCGGCATCGAGCGCCTCGCCGCCGCCTTGCGGCATCGAGAACGGGTTGTGCGAGAAGTCGATCTTCTTGTCTTCCTCGTTCCATTCGTAGAACGGGAAGTCGACGATCCACGCGAGCGCGAAGCGATTTTCGTCAATCAGCTTCAGCTCCTGCCCGACGCGGTCGCGCGCGGCGCCTGCGAACTTATAGAAGTTTGCCGGGTTGCCGCCGACGAAGAAGACGGCATCGCCATCCTTCAGGCCAAGCTGATTCCTAATCGCGACCGCGCGCTCAGGCCCGATGTTCTTCGCAACGGGTCCGGCTCCGGCCTCGTCGTTGTCACGCCAGAAGATGTAACCGAGGCCCGGCTGCCCTTCGCCCTGCGCCCAGGAGTTCATGCGGTCGCAGAACGCGCGGCTACCGCCGGTCGGCGCGGGGATCGCCCAGATGCGCGCCTTCGCGTTCTTCTCGATCATGCCGGCGAAGACCTTGAAGCCCGAACCGCGGAAGTGCTCGGTCACGTCTTGCATCTCGATCGGATTGCGCAGATCCGGCTTGTCGGAGCCGTATTTCGCGATCGCCGTGTCGTACGGAATGCGCGGCCAAGTCTTCGTTACGGGCTTCCCGCCCGCGAACTCCTCGAAAAGGCCGGTTATGACCGGTTCCATCGTCGCGAAGACGTCGTCCTGCTCGACGAAGCTCATCTCGACGTCGAGCTGGTAGAACTCGCCCGGCAGCCGATCGGCGCGCGGGTCCTCGTCGCGGAAGCAGGGCGCAATCTGGAAATAGCGGTCGAAGCCCGAAACCATCAGAAGTTGCTTATACTGCTGCGGGGCCTGCGGCAGGGCGTAGAACTTTCCGGGATGGATGCGGCTCGGCACGAGGAAGTCGCGCGCGCCTTCAGGGCTCGAAGCGGTCAGGATCGGCGTCGGGAATTCGTTGAAGCCCGCGTCGTGCATCCGGCGGCGGATCGAGCGGGTGATCTCAAGCCGCTTCATGATGATGGCGTGCAGCGTCTCGCGGCGGAGATCGAGGAAACGATATTGCAGACGGAGATCTTCCGGGTAATCGGGCTCACCGAAAACCGGAACGGGTAATTCCTTGGCCGCCGAAAGCACTTCGATCTCGGTTGCGTAAAGCTCGATCTCTCCGGTCGGAAGTTCCGGATTCGTCGTGCCTTCCGGCCGGGTCCGAACCTTGCCGTCGACGCGGATGACCCACTCCGAGCGGAGCATTTCAGCGGTTTTGAAGGCCGGACTGTCGGGGTCGGCCACGACCTGCGTCAGGCCATAGTGATCGCGCAGATCGATAAAAAGCACGCCGCCGTGGTCGCGCACGCGATGCACCCAGCCCGAGAGGCGCACCTCCGAGCCGACGTCGCTCTTCCGGAGCGCCCCGCAGGTGTGCGAGCGATAACGATGCAGCTTCGCCTCGGCCATTGCCGGAAACCCTTTGATCCATGTGGGTGAAAATCGCTGCGGAAAAGCGCACGCGGGCGAGGGAAAGTCAAGGTTACCGGCTGAGTGACGCCCGAGCAGGTGAGGGGCCAAGGCCTGCTGACCCTCAAAGTCTGGAATCGGGGCTTTTTATTAGCCTATTTCGGAGGGCTGCCGGGCCGCAGAAAAGCCGTTAGCTCCGCGACCAAGCTGATGGCGACAAGCGGCAGGCCATGCGCTATAGGCGTTGCCCTGATGCGAATGATCACGACCACTTCCGAACTGTCGGCACTCTGCGAGGTGCTGGCAAAAAACGAATATGTAGCTGTCGATACGGAATTTCTGCGCGAGCAGACGTTCTGGCCGCTGTTGTGCCTGATCCAGCTCGCTGGGCCAGAGGCCGAAGCCGTCATCGACCCGCTGAGCCCGGGCATCGACCTCGCGCCATTCTATAAGCTGATGGCCGATCCGGCGACGGTAAAGGTTTTTCACGCGGCGCGGCAAGACATCGAAATCGTCTATCTCAAATCCGAGATCGTGCCGACGCCTGTTTTCGATACGCAGGTCGCGGCGATGGTCTGTGGCTACGGCGACAGCATCAGCTACGTGAACCTCGTCAAGAAGACGACCGGCGTCGACCTCGATAAAAGCTCGCGCTTCACCGACTGGAGTCGGCGGCCTCTTTCCGACAAGCAGCTCGATTACGCGCTCGCGGATGTCACGCACCTCCGGGACGTTTACGTGCGGCTCAAGCAGACTCTTGAAAAGACCGGCCGCACGCCGTGGCTGCAGGAAGAGATGGGTGTGCTCACGAGCCCGTCGACTTATGACGCCAAGCCTGAGAACGCTTGGCAGCGGCTCAAGCTGCGCGTCAAAGGGCGGAAATCGCTGGCGGTCCTCATCGAACTCGCCGCGTGGCGCGAACGCATGGCGCAATCGCTCGATGTGCCGCGCGGGCGGGTGCTCAGGGATGACGCGCTCTACGATATTGCCAATCAGCTTCCCGCAAGTGCCGATGCTCTGGGCCAACTCAGGACGTTGTCCGACGGCTTTGCGCGATCGCAACGGGCGAAGGAAATCATCGATGTCGTGAAGGCGGGGCTCGCGCGTGATCCGAAAACGCTGCCCAAGATCGAGCGCAGCGAAGCGCTTTCGGCGGAAGCGAGCGCGACGCTCGAACTCCTGAAGGTGCTGCTGAAAGCTGCCGCCGCCGAGCACGGCGTTGCGCCGCGCATCATCGCGGATAGCGACGACCTGGAGCAGCTCGCGACATCGGACGAAGCCAACATCCTGGCGCTGCAGGGGTGGCGACGGACGCTGTTCGGAGATGCGGCTCTGAAGCTCAAGCGGGGCGAACTTGCGTTGACGCTCGTCAACGGCGAAGTTCGGGCCGTTCCGGCGGCGCGATAGCTTTTTTGTTCGTTGGCGCGAATCCGCCTCTGGGGAGGCCGGTCGCCAGTTGCGCTCACGCCGTCATTCTCGGCCGAGGGCGCGGAAGCGCACCGAAGGCCGGGAATCCAGCGCAAAAGTTGTCGAAGACGCGATATCGAGCCTTCGGCGCTTCCTATGCTGGATCCCCGAACAAGCTCGCGCTGCTCGCGTGTTCGAGGATGACGGAATTATTTCCGTCCCGGATCGTAGCCGTGTTTCTGGCGCCACTCCGAAAAGAAGTAGGATAGGCTTTCGTCGACCTCGGGGGGCATGACGATCTTCACGGTCACGAGCTGGTCGCCGACATGGCCGCCTTTACCGCGGGCACCCTTGCCTTTGAGGCGGAACGTTTTGCCTGAACTCGTCCCCTTTGGAATGGAAAGCTGGACGCGGCCCGATGGCGTCGGCACCTCGACCCGGCCGCCAAGGACGGCTTCGTCGATCGTGATCGGCAGATCGAGCAGGATATCGTCGCCGTCGCGCTTGAAATCGGGATGCGGACGCACCTTGATTTCAACCAGGGCGTCACCGCGCTCGCCGCCGTAACCTCCGGCCACGCCCTTGCCCTTCAGCCGCAGCACCTGACCATCGGCCACGCCTTCGGGAACGTTGAGATCGAGCACGCCGCCGTCCGGCAGCGTTACGCGCTTTTTCGCCCCCTGAACGGCTTCGAGGAAGTCGATCTCGAGCGAATAGCGCACGTCCTGGCCGCGCGATGCGAAACCGTGCGCCTCCCCCCGGCGGGCTCCGGCATTCGCCGAGCCGAAGACGTCCGAGAAAATGTCGGAGAAGCTAAAATCCTCGAAGCCCGCTCGCGCCCCCGCCCGGCCTTCGAAGCCACGCGCCCCGAAGGGACCACGATGTGCGCCCGCCCGGCTCCATTGTGGACGGCGCGGATCGCCCTTCGCGTCGATTTCGCCGGCGTCATA
>CAYYDL010000066.1:0-3371 GCA_964470545.1 uncultured Hyphomicrobium sp.
ACTTCACCCCTCCCCCCTCGTGGGGAGGGGACGAGGTGGGGGCGCTTCTCCAAAATGACTCGTCTTCACCCCACCCCTAACCCTCCCCGTCAAGGGGAGGGGGATTGCTTTGCGTGATGAGCCCGGCCCGTCTTGGCAATAGCGAAAGAAAGATACTGACATGGCCACACTCGCTCTTGCCGCCGTCGGAGCAGCGGTCGGCAGCAGTGCGCTGCCCGCCGGTCTCGGTGTGCTCGGAATTTCGCTCTCCGGCGCAACGATCGGATCGCAGGTTGGCGCCTTCGCGGGTGCCTACGTCGACAGCGTTCTTTTTGCACCCTCCGGTCAGACGCGTGCCGTCGATGGTCCGCGCCTGTCGGATCTGCGCATCACTGCATCCACCGAAGGCGCACCCCTGCCGCGGCTCTATGGCCGCACGCGTATCGGAGGTCAGATCATCTGGGCGACCGATCTCGAAGAGGAAGTCGTTACGACGACGGAAGCCATCGGTGGCGGGAAGGGCAGCTCGAGTGGAAACAAGGCGCGCGTCACGCAATACAACTACTATGCAAACTTCGCCGTCGCGCTGTGCGAAGGCGTCGTGACGCGAATCGGGCGCATCTGGGCCGACGAGCAGGAGATCGATCTCGCGCGGACGACATACCGTCTTCATACGGGTACGGAAACGCAAGCCGCCGACAGTTTGATCGTTGCGCGCGACGGCGCGGATAACGCGCCCGCCTATCGCGGTGTCGCCTACGTCGTCTTTGAGCACTTTCCGCTCGCCGACTACGGCAACCGCGTGCCGCAGCTTTCATTCGAGGTCTATCGCAGCGTCTCGGATGCGGACAACGACGTGCGCGGCGTCGTGCTGATTCCGGGCTCGGGTGAGTTCGTCTATGCGACGCAACCGGTGCATCAAACGTTCGACGACGGCGTCTCGCAATCGGAGAACGTGCATCAGATCATCGGCCCCACCGACTGGCAGGTCGCGCTCGATCAACTGGAATCTTCGCTTCCGAATGCGAAGTCGGTCTCGCTGATCGTCAGCTGGTTCGGAACGGATCTGCGCGCAGAAGAATGCCAGATAAGGCCGGGCGTCGAGACTCGTCACAAATCGACGGCACCGCTCACCTGGTCTGTCGCAGGCATGACGCGCGACACCGCCTATCTCATTTCGACGCGCGACGGCGGCGCGGCTTACGGCGGCACGCCCTCCGACCAGACCGTCGTTGCCGCGATCCAAGATTTGAAAGCGCGCGGTCTCAGCGTCACGCTGACACCTTTCATTTTGATGGACGTTCCGGCTGGAAACACGCTTCCCAATCCCTTTGGCGGTGACGGCCAACCCGTTTATCCCTGGCGCGGGCGCATCACCTGTCACCCGGCGCCGGGCCAACCGGAAACGCCGGATAAGACCGCCGCTGCCGCGAGCCAGATCGCGGCATTCGTCGGCACGGCTGCGGCCGCTGATTTCGCACTGTCCGGAACCAGCGTGCATTACTCCGGTCCAAACGAATGGTCCTATCGCCGCATGGTTCTGCATCAGGCGTTTCTCGCCAAAGCGGCAGGCGGCGTTGACGCATTTGTCATCGGAACGGAATTGCGCGGCCTGACATGGGTGCGTTCGGCGGCAGATACATATCCGTTTGTCGAGGCTCTGACCGCGTTGGCCGCCGACGTGAAATCCGTTCTCGGATCGGGAACGAAAGTCGTCTACGCCGCCGATTGGAGCGAATATTTCGGCCATCAGCCGCAAGACGGCTCCGGCGATATTTTCTTCCATCTCGATCCGCTTTGGTCGTCCGCGAACATCGACGCGATCGGCATCGATGTCTATTGGCCACTTGCAGACTGGCGCGACGGCCGCGATCACCTCGATGCGGTCGCGGGAGCCGCATCGATCTACGATCCGGCCTATTTGCGATCGAACGTCGCCGGCGGCGAGGGGTTCGATTGGTACTATGCCTCCGACGCCGATCGCGACGCGCAGATCCGCACGCCGATCACGGACGGCAGCGGGAAGCCGTGGGTGTTCCGCTACAAGGATATTCTGTCCTGGTGGAGCAACGCGCATTTCGACCGTCCCGGCGGCGTCGAAAGCGGAACGCCGACGGCATGGGTGCCGCAGTCGAAGCCGTTCTGGTTCATGGAGATCGGCTGTCCCGCCGTCGATAAGGGCGCGAACCAGCCGAATGTTTTCGTCGATCCGAAAAGCTCGGAGTCGGCTTATCCGTATTATTCGCGCGGCTTCCGCGATGACCTGATGCAGGCGCGCCATCGCCAGGCACTGCGCGACGCTTTCGATTGGACGAAAACCGGTTATATCGCTGGGCTCAATCCAGTATCGTCGATAACCGGCGCGCGGATGGTCGATCTCGATCACATCCACGTCTACTGCTGGGATGCTCGGCCGTTTCCCGCATTTCCCGATGCCGCGACCTACTGGGGCGACAGCCCGAACTGGCAGCATGGTCATTGGATCAATGGCCGCCTCGGCGGCGCCGCGCTCGATGAGGTCGTTTCCGGCATTCTGAGCGAACAGGGCTTTACCGAGTTCGACGCGTCCGGTCTGACCGGAACCGTTCCAGGCTACGTCATCGACCGCACGATGGCTGCCCGCGACGCGATCCAGCCCTTGGAACTCGCCTATTTCTTCGACAGCATCGAAAGCAGCGGCAAGATCGTGTTTCGTCATCGCGGCCGTGCCGATCCGTCGATGTCGATCGGTCCTGACAACCTCGTCGAGGAAAATGCGGATGATGCGCTTTATGAGCTGACACGTGCGCAGGAAACCGATCTGCCTGCGTCCGCGAAGGTCCGTTATATTTCGACCCTCGATGATTATCCGCAAGCCGTCGCCGAAGCGCGGCGCTTGACGGGGGCCAGCGGCCGCGATGCCGAAGCCGATCTCCCCATCGTGCTCGACGACGGCCTCGCGGGCGCGATCGTCGAAAGCTGGCTCTACGAAACCTGGGCGACGCGGGAATCCGCGACATTCAAGCTGCCGCCGTCTTCTCTGGCGCTCGAACCCGGCGACACCGTCTTGGCGAACATCGGCGGGCGAAGCCGCTTGCTGCGTTTGACCGACGTCTCAGAGCACGGCGTGCGCGACATCCAGGCGCTGAGCATCGATCCGAGTGTCTACGATCAGATCGATGTTTCGCCGCGCACGGCGGTGCAGCCTGCTCCCGTGCAAGTGGGCTCGCCCGCCGTCGCGCTGATGGACTTGCCGCAATGGAACGCAAGCTATGACGCGTCGTCTGGATACGCGGCCGCGATGCAGAAACCGAGGCCAGGCAGCGTCGCGCTGTTCGTGTCTCCGCAGGATACGGGATATCAACAGAAGTCGATAGCAAACGCGCCCGCAACGCTTGTGACGACGCTCGATG
>CAYYDL010000067.1:0-1874 GCA_964470545.1 uncultured Hyphomicrobium sp.
GGATCAGGCCGCCATCGTGTCAGTGCAAGCAGCATTCCCGCAGTAATCGACAGCGCCAGCATTGACGATCCGCCCGCCGAAATGAACGGCAGCGTCATGCCCTTCGGTGGCAAGAGCCCGATGTTGACACCCATATTGATCAAGGATTGCAGCCCGAAGACGAGCGCGAGGCCCTGGATCGCGAGCCTGTCCGCGGCATTTGGTTCAGCGGCCGCCCGCCGCAACGCCCGCGTGACAATGAAGGCATAAACGCCGAGCAGCGCAATGCACGCAACTGCCCCGTATTCCTCGCCGATGACAGCAAATATGTAATCAGTGTGCGCATCGGGCAGGACGGACTTGATCATGCCCTCACCCGGACCGCGCCCGAACAATCCGCCTTCCGTAAACGATTGAATGGCTCGGCCAGCCTGCGAGCTTTCAAGCGGGGCAGAACCGAAAAACTTGTCGAACCGCGATTGTACATGGGGGAAATAGATATATGCCATCCACATGCCCCCGCTACCGAGCAGCACCAGGATGGCGGCGCCAATAACCGGCAAGCCCGCAAGCAAGTAGATGAGCCCGGCCGTGGTACTGATCAGCACGGTCTGTCCGACGTCAGGCTGCGCGACGAGGATCGCACCGAAAATCGCCCACAGGATGAGCGCGAACGGCAACGCCGGCATGTCGCTTCGCGATGCAGCTTCGCCGAATAGCCATGCGATGATGACGATAAAAGCCGGCTTTGCGAACTCCGACGGCTGGATCGAGTAGCTGCCGAACGCCAGCCACCGCTGCGCACCGTTGATTTCGCTGCCCGAAAAGAGCACGCCGACCATACCGGCAACGGAAACGAGAAACAGTGCCGCCGCGAGCCGCCTGACACCCGCCGGTGAAAAGAACGAGATGACGAACATCAGGATCGTGCCAACCGCGGCGAAAAACACGTGCCGCTCGACGAAGTAATAGGTTGGCAATCCTTTCTTTAAAGCCACCGCCGGAGACGCGGCAACCGAAAGCAGGATGCCGACGACGATGAGCGACAGAAGCGCGAACAGCAAACCCCGGTCGACCGTGAAAGACCATTCGGCGAGAAGGCTGCGATCGGCGCGCGAGAGCTTCATGGCGTCGCCCGGATCTCGATGCCCGGCAGCGAGGCGACAAGACCGCGAAAACAATCGCCGCGCACCTCGAAATTGCGAAACTGATCGTAGCTCGCACATGCGGGCGACAAAAGCACCACCGGCTCGGCGCCATCGCTTGCCTGCGCCGCGTTCGACGCCGCCCAAACCGCAGCATCGAGTGTGCCGCTACGCTCGAACGGAACCTTGCCGTCGAGCGTGGCCGCAAATTCCTCGATGGATTCCCCGATGAGATACGCTCGGGAAATGCCTCCAAAGTATGGGGAAAGACTCGCGATGCCTCCCGCTTTCGGTTTGCCGCCGACGATCCAGTAGACATCGCGAGGAAACGATAAAAGTGCCTTTTCCGTCGAGTCGGCATTCGTCGCCTTGCTGTCGTTGACGAAGAGCACCTTGCCGATGCGGCCGATCTCTACCAAGCGGTGCGGCAAGCCCGGAAATGACGACAGCGCGCCCTGCCAGTCGATATCGGTGGAGCGCCCGAGTGCGCTCAGGCACTCGCGAACGGCCGCGACCGCGCCGAGCGCGTTCTGACCGTTATGCTTGCCGCGGAGCGTCGAAATTCCTTTGAGCGATCCGAGCTTCACCGCGAGGCCCTCGCGGTTGCTGCAGATGACGGTATCGTCGAGCAGACTATAGCCCGGCGCGATCGTTTTTTCCGCGCTGAAAGCGACCACAGGCCCGATATTGATCCGCCTTCTCAACATCGCGAGCCCGTACTCGTCATCGATACCGACAGCCGCGATGTCG
>CAYYDL010000068.1:0-1715 GCA_964470545.1 uncultured Hyphomicrobium sp.
CGCCGTTAAAAATGACGATGGCTTCGTGGTCGAAATAGTCGTGCAGGCGCGCATTTATTCGCGATGAAATCCAGTCGGCGTTATAGTTCAGCCGTACGTTGCGAACCGCGGCCTGGGTCGTGGCCACGCTATCGACCTCGCGGAGCACCTGTTCGGCTCGCTCGGCGAGTGCCCGATTGAGAAGATCGCGTTCGTGGGCCTTGGCAAGCGCGTCCGCGCGCTGCGCCGACGACAGGACCGCAACGACGATGCACAAAATGGCAACGGCAACGATTACCCCGATGGGTACGACGACGCTCAGCCGCGCTCGGTCCCAATTGGTGTATTGCCGTTCGATTACGCGCGGGCGACTGGCCTGCAACGTCCTGCCCCTTTTACGCCTTCCCTCAATTTTCAGGCGGCAAACTAGGCGGCAAAGATTGCGGAACGCTGAGTTTTTGCCCTTTTGCGGGCAAATTGCGGATCGCTCTTAATCGTCGGTAAATTGACAAACTCAACTACGTCGCGGAGCGATAGGGCGGCCGCGGAATGTTCATATGCGCGGCGCGCAACGCGCCCGACCAGCGCTCGCGCAGGTCCTGGAAATAGGGCTCGCCCGGTTCGATCCGGTAGTTTAACTCGGCATTAAGCATATCGCGCCGCACGACCAGGATATCGATCGGCAGGCCGACGCCGAGGTTCGACCTCATGGTCGAGTCCATTGAGATCAAACCGATCTTGAGGCCGTCATAGACGTCGGTATCGAAGCTGATCGCGCGATCCAGAACCGGCTTGCCGTACTTGTGCTCGCCGATCTGGAGATACGGGGTATCGGTCGTGCACTCGATAAAGTTGCCGGCCGAGTAGATCATATACAGCCGGAGGCGTCCGCCCTTGATCTGGCCCCCGAACAGAAACGCCACGTCGTATTCGACGTCAGCGGCCTTGAGCGCCGCATAGTCCGTCGTGCGGATGGTGCGGATCGCCTTGCCGATGCGCTGGGCCGCCTGAAACATGGTCGGCGCGTTCATCAGCGTTTCGCGTTCACCGGTTTCGGGATTTTCAATCCCCTCTGTCAGCGTACTTCGTACCGATTGGGCGAACGACAGATTGCCCGACGAGGCGAGGGCCATCACCCGATCGCCGGGCTGCGTGTAGACGTGTAGCTTGCGAAAAGTCGAAATGTTGTCGAGCCCGGCGTTGGTGCGCGTATCCGCGATCATCACCAGTCCGTCCCGCACCAAAATACCGCAGCAATATGTCATGTCGCCGGTCTTGTTCTTTACGATGAGGTTTATAACGGGCCCGAACCGCCGCGGACAATATCAGGTCTGGGCCTGTTGGCGAGCTTGGTCGACGTTGACTTCGACCTTGAGCGTTTCGCCGCTGCCGCCAATACGAGTGCCGCGAACCGGGGCGGCGCCCAGGTAGTCGAGGCCGATGGCGACGCGTACGTGGGCTTCGGTCGCGGAGATGCCATTGGTGGGATCGAACGCGACCCAGCCGAGCGTGTCCAGATAGCTTTCCGCCCATGCATGACCTGCGTCTTGGGCCGTGACGCCGTCGGTTCTGAAAAAATATCCGCCAACGTATCGCGACGGAATGCCGAGATAGCGGCAGCAGGAGATGAAGATATGAGTAATGTCCTGACAAACCCCGCGCTTGAGCGCAAATGCCTGTGCCGCCGTAGTGGACGGTTCTGTCGGCCTGACGTCAAACGTGATTTCGCGATGAAG
>CAYYDL010000069.1:0-6253 GCA_964470545.1 uncultured Hyphomicrobium sp.
GTTCCATTCCATGCACGCCGATTGGCACGCCTTGCAGCCGATACAGCGCGTGACGTCGATGAGCTTCGCGACCTGATCTTCCCAGCTCCGCGCAGACGGAGGTGTGGTCGTCGTGGCGGATATCCGGATGTAGTCCTGTGACTGAAGGTTTGACATCGGCTGCTCCGTCAGACCAACGGTCCGTTGACGCTTTCAATATTGACCAGAAAGGCTTTGTATTCTGGCGTCTGCGTGTTGGCATCGCCGACTGACGGAGTTAGCGTATTGGCTCCGTAGCCCTTCCTTGCCTGACCCGTGAAGCCCCAATGCAACGGAACGCCGATGACGTGAGTCGGCTTGCCGTCGATCATCAGAGGCGTAATCCGCTTCGTGACGTAAGCCTTGCAGACGATGAAACCGCGCTTGGATGCTACGCGGACCCAACTGCCCTGCGCGATCCCCTTTTCATTCGCCAAGGCCTCGCCGACCTCGATGAACTCCTGCGGCTGCAGAATCGAATTGATGCGGGCGTGCTTGGTCCAGAAGTGAAAGTGCTCCGTCAGCCGGTAAGTCGTTGCCACATAGGGGAAATCTGTCGGTGAGCCGAAATCGGCCCGATCATCGGGGAATACGCGGGCAGCGGGATTCGACTGCACCTTCGGATGCAGCACATTGACTGTTGGAGATTCGAGCGGTTCGTAATGCTCCGGGAATGGCCCCTCCACCATCTGATCAAGCGCGAACAATCGCCCGACACCCTCGGCGTTCATGATGAAGGGCCCGACGCCGTCGGACGGCTTCACGGTCGGCCCATAGTCGGGAACGTCGATACCGACCCACTTCGTGCCGTCCCATTGGATGATCGGCTTTTCGGGATTCCACGGGTTGCCGGCAACGTCCGCGCTGGCGCGATTATAAAGAATGCGCCGGTTCGCAGGCCACGCCCATGCCCAGTTTGGCGCGATGCCCTGTTCGCGCGGGTCTGTCGCGTCGCGCCGCGCCATCTGGTTGCCCGCCTCGGTGTAACACCCCGAGAAGATCCAGCAGCCCGACTGCGTTGTCCCGTCGTCGCGAAGCTGCGCAAAGCCGTCGAGGAGTTCACCAGCCTTCTTCAATATGGCGCCTGAGCCATCTTTGATATCCGCGCGTGCGCGCCCGTTCATCTCCTTCGCGAGTTCTTCCGGGTTAGGATCCGTTGGGTTGGTATAGTCCCATGTGAGGTTCAGGATTGGATCAGGAAATGCGCCGCCTTCCTTGCGATAGAGCTCGCGCATCCGATGGAAGATGCCCGACATGATCCAGATTTCGGACTGCGAGATGCCGGGCGGCTCCGCTGCTTTCCAATGCCAAATCAGCCAGCTCGCCGAATTGACCAGCGATCCGTTTTCTTCAGCGAAGCAGGTCGTCGGAAGCTGGAAGACCTCTGTTTGAATGTTCGCGGAGTCTGCAGGATTTTGCGGTCCGAAATTTTCCCAGAAGCGCGACGTCTCGGTGTCGAGGGGATCCATCGTAACGAGGAACTTGAGCTTGGAAAGTCCGCGACGGATCTTTCCGCGATCCGGAAACGCCTGTTGCGGGTTGAAGCCCTGGCAGATGTACCCGTTCATCTCCCCTTTGTTCATCATCTCGAACGCCTTGATGATGTCATAGAGTGGGATGTCGAGCTTCGGCAGCCAGTCGTAGTTCCAGTTGTTCTCCGCGGTCGCGGCGTCGCCATAGATCGCCTTCTGGAAGCTCACAAAAAACTTCCGATAATTCGACCAATAGCTCGTCTGCCCCGGCCGTAACGGCTTGAACTGCCGGGTCTTCATATAATCGTCGAACGTCGTCTCGTGGTCGTTCGGCAGCGTCATGTAACCGGGAATGAGATTCGAGAGGAGCCCGACGTCGGTCAGCCCCTGGATGTTCGAGTGACCGCGCAGCGCGTTCATGCCGCCGCCCGCGACACCGACATTCCCGAGCAGAAGCTGCACCATCGCCATCGTTCGGATATTCTGAGATCCGACCGAGTGCTGCGTCCAGCCGAGAGCGAAGAGGCTCGTCATGGCTTTGTCAGGCGCCGCCGTTGATGCGATCATCTCGCAGACGTGAAGATACTTGTCCTGCGGTGTGCCGCAGATGCGAGACACCATTTCTGGCGTGTAGCGGGCGACGTGCGTCTTGAGCAGGTTCATGACGCAGCGCGGATGCTGCCAGGTATCATCAACCTTCGCGAAGCCTTGCTCGTCGAGTTCGTAAGTCCAACTCGATTTGTCGTAGCTGCCCTTTTCGTGATCGTAACCGCTGAACAAGCCGTCCTCGAAGCCATAGCCTTCTTGGACGATCAGACCGGCATTGCTGTACGCGCGAACGTACTCATGCTGGATCTGGTCCTTTTCGAGCAGATATCGGATGAGACCGAGCAGGAACGCGATGTCGGTTCCCGGCCGGATCGGCACGTAATAATCGGCAACCGAGGCCGTTCGAGTGAAGCGGGGATCGACGACGATGAGCTTTGCGCCGTTCTCGATTTTCGCTTCGACGACCCATTTGAAACCGCACGGATGCGCTTCGGCAGCATTGCCGCCCATAACCACGACCACATTGGCATTTTTGATATCTTGCCAAGTGTTGGTCATTGCGCCGCGACCGAATGTTGGAGCCAGACTGGCCACCGTCGGTCCGTGTCAGACACGCGCCTGATTGTCGAAGACCAGCATTCCGAATGATCGGACGACCTTCCAAGTAAGATACGCAGTTTCGCTCGATGACGCGGATGCGGCGAGCATGCCGGTCGAGAGCCACCGGTTGACGGTCGTGCCCTCCGCATTTTTCGCGATGAAATTCTTGTCGCGATCGTCCTTCATCAGACGCGCGATGCGGTCGAGGGCCCAGTCCCACGTCACTTCCTTGAAGGCGGTGGCCCCCGGCGCCCGGTACTTCGGAACCTTGAGACGTGTTGGAGCATGAACGATGTCGAGGAGCGCTGAACCCTTGGGACAGAGCGTGCCGCGGTTCACCGGATGATCGGGGTCGCCTTCGATATGGATCACGTCGGAGGTGGCATTCAATGCGCCGTCACCGAGCGTATAGATCAGAATTCCGCAGGCCACAGAGCAGTAGGTGCACGTATTCCGCGTTTCTTTCGCGTGGGTCAGCTTGAAGGGGCGGACCAGTTCCGCGACAGCCTCGCCGCAGCCGCCGAATCCCATGGCACTAAGGCTCGATGTTGCGAGACTTGCGCCCGTGAGCTTTATGAAGCCTCTGCGTGTCAGGTTCATTCTAGACGCTCCAGCAGCCACACCTAAAACTCTAACAGTTCGAGACGAAGTTAGTATAGTGCCGTGAGGCTGCCCGACAAATGGGCCGCAGTCTTTCAAAAACTTGCAAAAAACTCGCATCCTGAAAACGTGCGAATTTGAAAGACAGCCGCGAGTGCCTGGGAGCCGTGAAAACGCCAGGGACGGGCATTTTCGACGGCGCTGCGACAGCGTATTGCCAATCTCCCTGAAAGGCTGTTTAAGCCTCGCCATAGGCTTCCAAGCGCGAGATGCTGGCATCCTCTCCCGGGGATGGTTAAGGTCCGCGATATGCGGCGGTTTAAAAACGTAGAAAATTCAGAGCGATAATTGTGTGGGCTAAGATTCGTCCGCACGAATATTGCAGCAACTGACGGCGTCAGCGCTTTGTCGACCCGTCGGCGGCTTCCTAAATAAATTGGGTCGGCGGGGGTTTGAATATGCCCCTCGACCTCCAATCAGGACACGGATGATGCAAGTCACGGAAACGGCACGAGAAGGATTGAAACGCACGCTGCAGGTCGTCGTCGGGCAAGCGGAGCTGAAGGAACGCTTTACGTCCCGCCTCGATGAACTCAAGGACCGCGTGCAGATCAAGGGCTTCCGGCGTGGCAAGGTTCCGGTGGCACACTTGAAGAAGCTCTATGGTAAGTCGCTGATGCAGGAAGTGATGGAGCAGACGCTCAATGATACGAGCGCGCAGGCCATCAAGGATCGCAATGAGCGCCCCGCACAGCAGCCGAAAGTCGAACTCGTCGACTTCAACGAGGAGACGTTCGACAAGATCGTCAGCGGCCAAGGCGATCTTGCGTACAATATGTCCTTCGAGGTCCTGCCGCCGATCCCGCTGTCCGATCTGACGTCACTGAAGCTGGAGAAGCTTGTCGCCGAAGTTGATGACGCTGCGATAGATAAGGCGCTGGCGAATCTCGCCGAGCGCAACACCGCTTACGACCCGGAAGAGGGTCGCGCGGCGAGCGAGGGCGACCTCGTGACGATGAATTTCGTGGGCAAGATCGCGGGTGAAGCTTTCGAAGGCGGCTCGGCCGAGGGGCAGAGCCTTGTGATCGGCAAGAAGCAATTTATTCCAGGCTTCGAGGAAGGCCTCACCGGCATGAAGGCGGGTGACGAGAAGGTCGTCAGCGCGACCTTCCCCGAAGACTACCCTGTAAAGGAGCTTGCCGGCAAAACGGCCGAATTCGACGTGAAGGTGACGGCGGTGGCAAAGCCGCGGATACCAGCGGTCGACGAAGAATTCGCCAAAGGCATCGGCGCGGAAAGCATGGAACAGCTGCGCAGTTTCATCTCCGAGCAGATCAAGCGCGAGTACGATCAGGCGTCGCGCCAGAAGCTGAAACGTGAAATCCTGGACGCGCTTGACGCCGCCCACAAGTTCGAGCTGCCGGCCTCTCTTGTCGATTTCGAATTCAACAATATATGGACTCAACTCGAGAACAATCTCAAAGCCACGAACAAGACGTTCGCCGACGAAGGCAAGACCGAGGACGAGGCGCGCGCCGAGTATCGGAAGATCGCCGAACGCCGGGTGCGCCTCGGTCTCGTGATCGGCGAGATCGGCGAGAAGAACAATCTGCAGGTCTCGCAGGACGAGTTGCGCCGCGCGTTGGTCGAACAGGCGCGCCGCTACCCGGGCCGCGAGAAGCAGGTTTATGAGTATTATGAGAAAACGCCCGGCGCACTGGCCGAGCTTCGCGCTCCGATTTTCGAGGACAAGGTCATCGACTTCGTGATCGAGGAAGCCAAACCGACCGAGAAGAAGGTGACCCGGGACGAACTTTTGAAGGCCGTCGAAGAGGCGACCGAGCAGTAGTCGAATTGGGGTGGTTAGCTCTCGGGCAGACTTGAAATGTGCGAGTGAGGTGGGCGCGGCGTACTGCCGGCCTGCCGAGATGAGGAAAGACGAAGGCGATGCGCGATCCGATCAATACGTTGACGAACACCTTCTGGCCGATGGTCGTCGAGCAGACGACGCGCGGAGAGCGCGGCTATGACTTGCCTTCGCGGCTTCTCAAGGAGCGCATTATCTTCGTGACCGGGCCGGTCGAAGACCATATGGCCGCATCTATTTGTATGCAGCTTTTGTTCCTCGAGTCGGAGAACCCGAAAAAAGAGATCTCGATGTACATCAACTCGCCCGGCGGCGTCGTCACGGCGGGGATGGCGATCTACGACACGATGCAGTTCGTGAAGCCGGCGGTCGCAACGCTGTGCATCGGGCAGGCGGCATCTATGGGATCGCTGCTGCTGTGCGCCGGAGCCAAGGGCATGCGCTACGCGCTCCCGAATGCGCGCGTCATGGTGCACCAGCCGTCCGGCGGCTTTTCTGGCCAAGCCTCGGATATCGAGCGGCACGCCGAGGACATCATCAAGATGAAGCGGCGTCTCAACGAGACCTATGTGAAGCACACAGGTCAGACCTACGAGACCGTCGACAAGACGCTGGACCGCGATTACTTCATGACGGCCGATCAGGCGCGCGACTTCGGCCTGATCGACAAGGTTCTCGAGAGCCGCGACGAAGTCGAGAGCGGCGTATTCGAAACGGCCAAGGTCACCGGCTGACGGTGCGGATGCAACGTTAGCGCGACGGCACAATATGGAGGGCGAGCGACACATCGCCCACTCAGGAGAACAAACGCCGCACATTGGCGAATGAGGTTAGGTAAATGCTCGTATTGAATCGACGGTGTTGCCTGGACGTTTATCAACTGTGGCAATAGCGCCGCTTGCGAGCTGTGGCTGGCTGGGCTCCATTAATCCAATCTTGATCTGCAGAACGGTAGCGTGCTCAGATCGATTATGGAGTTCACGTCGCCGCAGAATCGGCTCCGCACCGGGCGTGAAAAAGGCGGACCAAAGCAAGAACATCCTGATGATGGACTTGCACGTAAGGTGAGAACACATGGCTCAAGAGAAGAACACTCTTTACTGCTCATTCTGCGGCAAGAGCCAGCATGAGGTTCGCAAACTGATTG
>CAYYDL010000070.1:0-4163 GCA_964470545.1 uncultured Hyphomicrobium sp.
GAGCCCAAACGGCACCATCCGCAACATCCTGGGCGGCGTCATCTTCCGCGAGCCGATCATCTGCAAGAACGTGCCGCGCCTCGTGCCCGGCTGGACGCTCCCGATCGTCGTCGGCCGCCACGCTTATGGCGACATCTACCGCGCCACCGACTTCCGCTTTCCCGGCAAGGGCAAGCTGACGATCAAGTTCGAGGGCGAGGACGGCACAGTGATCGAGAAGGACGTCATCAAAGCACCCGGCTCCGGCGTGGCGCTTGCGATGCATAACCTTGACGATTCGATCCGCGACTTTGCCCGCGCATCGCTCAACTACGGCCTCTCGCGCAACTATCCCGTCTTTCTTTCAACAAAGAACACGATCCTCAAAGCCTACGACGGTCGCTTCAAGGACATTTTCCAGGAGATCTTCGACGCCGAGTTCAAGGCGGAATTCCAGAAGCGCAAGCTCACCTACGAGCACCGTTTGATCGACGACATGGTCGCTTGCGCGCTGCGCTGGTCAGGCGGCTACGTCTGGGCGTGCAAGAACTACGACGGCGACGTGCAGTCGGACATCGTCGCGCAGGGCTTTGGCTCTCTGGGCCTGATGACGAGCGTGCTGATGACTCCGGACGGCAAAACGGTCGAGACCGAAGCCGCCCACGGCACCGTCACCCGCCATTACCGCGAGCATCAGAAGGGCAAGGAAACATCCACCAACTCGATCGCCTCGATCTTTGCCTGGACGCGCGGGCTCGCTCATCGCGCCAAGCTCGACGGTAACGACAAGCTGATGACGTTCTGCCAGACACTCGAAAAGGTCTGCGTCGCAACCGTCGAGTCGCGCTACATGACCAAAGACTTGGCGTTGCTCGTCGGTCCCGAACAGGACTGGCTGTCGACGACCGGCTTCCTCGACAAGAACGACGAGAACCTCAAGGCCGCGATGGCGACGTGACGCGTTCGGTGGCCGCTTCGCCGAAGCCGAGTGGCCAAACGCAAACGCAAACGTCAGCGCCGCGCTTGGCGGCCGGCTCCCTGCAGGGGAGTCGCCAAGCGCCCCAATAAAATGTGCGACTACTTCCCGCCCGAGATCTGCTGATTGACCTGCGCCTGCATCTGCGCATTCATCACGTTGAAGTCGTTCTGAAGGCTGGCGCAGGCGAGCTTATCGCCGTCACAGACAACCTTCATCGCAATCGTCAGGTTATCGCCCTGCCGAACCACTTTCCGGCAGACGGCCGCCGGATAAGCCGGATTGCGCTTGGTCGTGAACGTGTACATCACGGTCGCGTTCTTCGGATCATCCGAATAGGCGAGGTATTTATCGCTTTCATAGACCTTCTGCAGACCCGCTTTCGACGAGTAGCGCGCGATCAGATCTTCGGCTTTCCCCGAAGGATCGCCGCAGAATTCCTGAGCGGCCGACGCTGTTGGACCGGCGGATGGCGCCGGCGTCGAGGGGTATTGAATAATGGGCTGCTCAGCCAACGCCGGCGCTGCGGCGAATAGAAAGACGGCAACACTCAATGCGCGCTTGCTGATCATCGACACGATCCCTGGATTACGAAAGCGGCGCCTATATACCCATTTTTCCCGAGGGTCATTAGTGAAATGCCTGCAAGGTAACGCAAAAAAACCTTTCGCGATGCAGCATCCGCGAGATCTCCGCCTTCCTCGGCACAGCGAAGCTGGTCAAAGGTCGGAGTCCGGCACAAGAGACGCCGCAAACGCAATTGAGCCTGCGGAGTTGCCGAACGCCCTCGCGATGCCTTTGCCTTCGAGAATGACGGATCAGTCCCGCACTCAGCTCGCGAGCCGCGCCTCGATGGCTTTGAGCGCGTCGCCCGCTTTCGCGCCGTCCGGACCACCCGCCTGTGCCATGTCCGGCCGGCCGCCTCCGCCCTTGCCGCCGAGCGCTTCGGCACCCGCCTTGACACGATCGACCGCGCTCCACGTCTCGACGAGGTCCTCCGTCACGCCGACGGCGAGGCCCGCCTTGCCGTCCTCGGTCACGCCGACGACCGCGACGATGCCCGAGCCGACCTGCTTCTTGCCGTCGTCGATGAGGCCTCGCAGATCCTTCGGATTGAGACCCTGGACCGTGCGCGCAAGAAGCTTGACGTTGCCGACGCTGCGGATCGCTTCGCCGTTTGCCGCGCTGCTCGCCGATGACGCGCCGCCGCCGAGCGCGATCTGCCGCTTGGTGTCCGCGAGCTGCTTTTCGAGATTGCGGCGTTCTTCGACGAGATGCTTCAGCCGATCGACGAGATCTTCCGGCCGCGTCTTGAGAACGCTCGCCGCTTCACGCACACGCGTGTCCTGCTCGTCGAGGTAGGCGCGCGCGCCTTCAGCCGTCAGCGCCTCGATGCGCCTGACGCCAGCCGAACTGCCGCTCTCGCTGACGATCTTGATGAGGCCGATGTCGCCCGTGCGCGATACGTGCGTACCGCCGCACAGTTCGACGGACCACGCCTTGTTGGCGCCGGGTCGCCCCAATTTTGAATTCTCGCCCATTGACACGACGCGGACTTCCTCACCGTACTTTTCACCGAAAAGCGCCATCGCGCCGGAGGCCCGCGCTTCGTCGAGCGCCATCAGACGTGTGACGACGGGCGTGTTCTCGAGCAGCACGGCGTTCGCCATGTCCTCGACCTCTCTGATCTCTTCCGCCGACATCGGCTTTGTATGCGAGAAATCGAAGCGCAGCCTCTCAGGCGACACGAGCGAGCCCTTCTGCGCGACATGCGTGCCGAGCACCTGGCGCAGCGCCTCATGCAGAAGATGCGTCGCCGAGTGGTTCGCCCGCGTCTTGTCGCGCTTCACGTCATCGACCTGCAGCTTGACGTGACGGCCGACCGCCATCGTGCCTTTCACCAGTTCGCCATAATGGACGAAAAGATCGCCGAGCTTCTTCTGCGTATCCTTGACCTCGAAATGGAACGGCACGCCGGAACCATCGAGCCCCTCGATGAAGCCCGTGTCGCCGACCTGTCCGCCCGATTCGCCATAGAACGGAGTCTGGTTGACGATGACGGCATAGGGACCCGGCTTCGTCGTTTCGTCCGTTTCCTTGCCGTCCGCCACGATGGCTAGGATCGTTCCTTCCGCCGAGGTCGTGTCATAGCCGATGAACTCGGTCGCGCCGGTCCGGTCCTTGATCTCGAACCAAAGGCTTTCTGTGGCCGCCTCGCCTGAGCCCTTCCAGGCGGCTTTCGCGGCATCCTTCTGCTTCTGCATCGCCGCGTCGAACGCTTTGGTATCGACCGTGATGCCGCGCGGCTTCAATGCATCCTCGGTCAGATCCAGCGGGAAGCCGTAGGTATCATAGAGCTTGAATGCGATGTCGCCGGGGAATACGGCGCCTTCCTTGAGTCCCGCCGAACTCTCGCCGAGCAGCTTCAGGCCATTGTCGAGCGTCCGCTTGAACTTCGTCTCTTCGAGCTTCAGCGTCTCGGTGATGAGCGGCTGCGCACGCGTGAGCTCCGGATAGGCATCCCCCATCTCCCGCACGAGCGCCGGAACAAGATGATGCATCAGCGGCTCGGCGCAGCCCATCTGATGCGCGTAGCGCATCGCGCGGCGCATGATGCGGCGAAGCACATAGCCCCGGCCCTCATTCGACGGCAGCACGCCGTCGGCGATCAGGAAACTCGTCGAGCGCAAGTGGTCGGCAATAACCCGCCGCGCCACATGGTCGAAGTCATGCGTTCCCTTACTCTCCTTCGCACCGACCTTCGCTGCTTCCTGACGAATGGCTTGGATGAGATGCTGAAAGAGATCGATGTCGTAGTTGTCATGCTTGCCCTGCAGCACCGCCGCAATGCGTTCGAGCCCCATACCCGTGTCGATCGACGGCCGCGGAAGGGCGATGCGATTGCCCGGCGCGATCTGCTCGAACTGCATGAACACGAGGTTCCAGATCTCGATGAAGCGATCTCCCTCGGATTCCGGCGAGCCCGGTGGGCCGCCTGGAATCTTGTCGCCGTGATCGAAGAAGATTTCCGAGCAAGGGCCGCACGGACCGGTATCGCCCATCTGCCAGAAGTTGTCGCTGGTCGCGATCCGAATGATTTTGCTGTCCGGGAAGCCCGAAATCTTCTTCCAGATTTTATAAGCGTCTTCGTCGTCGTGGTAGATCGTGACGAGCAGACGCTTCTTGTCGAGACCGAAGTCTTTCGTCA